>NZ_RDQG01000058.1 GCF_003697815.1 Halalkalicoccus subterraneus
CTGGGTTTGCTGGCTCATCACCTCGCTGACGAGGATCGCATAGGGGTCGTCGGTCCGGCGCCACGGGAACTCACGGTGATCCGTCTCGTACCACTCGATCAGCGCCTCCCGGACGGCCCCGAACTCCGACGGTAACTCCCCACTCATCGGCCTGAACGCAGGGTTCGACCGGTTTAGTCCCCCCGATCCCGTTCGAACCGTTCGTGTCCACCATTAGTGTAATAAAATTTATATTTGATTAGATATACTAATTTGTATGAACAAACAACGGGGCTTCCTCCTCTTTTCCCTCGCGCTCTCGGGACTGGTGGGGCTGTACGTGGTTCTCCCCTTCATCGAGTACGTGCTTGCGTCGGTCCTCCTGGCGTACGCCCTCTACCCGCTGCACGCGCGGCTTGCCCCCCACATTGGACCGCGGCTTTCCCCGATCGCCCTGATCGCCCTCACGGGAGGGGTGGTCGTCCTCCCGTTCGTCCTCGTGTCGCTCGCACTCGTGCGCGACCTCCGGGCGCTCGCGGCCGGCGAGAGCGGGCTCCGTATCGGGGAGGTCGAGGCGTCCATCGCGACCTACACCGGTCGCGAGGTCGACATCGAGGGGCTGGCGATGCTCGGAGCGGAGATGGCCTTCGAGTCGTCGTTTGACGGCATTACCGAACTCTTCGGCGCGGCGCTCCAGGCGCTGTTCGGGCTCGCGCTCGTGCTGTTCTTGCTCTACTACCTGCTCAAGGACGGGGCGTGTTTCGTCTCGTGGCTGAAGGAGGCGACACCCCTTCCTCCGGACGTGACCGACCGGCTGTACTGTCGCATCGACGCGACCACGTGGGCGGTGATCGTCGGGCACATCTTCGTCGCGTTCGTCCAGGGACTGGCCGGCGGGATCGGGCTGCTGATCGCGGGGGTGCCAAGCCCCGTCTTCTGGACGGCCGTGATGGTCCTGCTCGCCCTGTTGCCGCTGATCGGGGCGTTTCTGGTTTGGGCCCCGGCGGGCGTCTACCTGTTGTTGATCGGCCAGCCCTACGCGGGGCTCTTCTTGCTCGTCTACGGGGTCGTCGTCGTGAGCATGATCGACAACTACCTCCGGCCGATCGTCATCGACTCGGGGGCGCAGCTCAATCCCGGCGTGATCTTGGTCGGCGTCTTCGGCGGGATCTACTCGCTGGGGTTCGTCGGGCTGTTCGTCGGCCCGATCGCGCTCGGGATCCTGGGTGCGACCCTCTCGACGGTCACGAACGACTACCACCGCCTGTGAGGGCAGTACTCGGGTCGGGACCGGCACCATAGCGACTTCGAGTGTCGGTTCGTCTCCGGGGACGCCCTCGTTGGAAACGGACAGCCTTGCTTCGACCCGGCCCGGTTTAGGTACCACGGCGTTATCCGCCATCGATGACAACGACCGCTGAGGGTCAGCTGGCAGGACAGGCCGCGCTCGTCACCGGGGCGTCCTCGGGCATCGGCGCCGCGACCGCACGCGCGCTCGCCGACGCAGGCGCATCGGTCGCGCTCGCTGCGCGCCGCGAGGAACGCCTCGAAGAGCTCGCCGACGAGATCGAATCCGACGGCGGCGAGGCGTTCGTCGTGCCGACCGACGCCACCGACGAATCGCAGGTCCGTGAGATGGTCGACACCACCGTTGAGGAGTTCGGCGGGCTCGACGTGCTGGTCAACAACGCGGGCGTCATGCTTCTCGAACCGATCGCGGAGGCCGACCCCGACGACTGGCAGCAGATGCTCGACCTCAACGTCCAGGGGCTGATGGTCGCCTCGCAGGCCGCCCTCGGACACATGCAAGAGGAGGGTGCGGGCGACATCGTGAACCTCTCGTCGGTCGCCGGCCGGAAGGCGTATGCGGGATCGAGCGGCTACAACGCCTCGAAGTTCGGCGTCACCGCCTTCTCGGAGGCGCTTCGCGAGGAGGTCGTCGATTCGGACGTCCGGGTCACGACCATCGAACCCGGCGTGGTCGACACCGAACTCGCAGAGCACATCCCCGACAAGGACCAAAAGGAGCAGATCGAGGGGATGATGGACGAGATGGAGCCGCTCCGTCCGGAGGACATCGCCCGCTCGATCCGCTTTGCGGTGACCCAGCCCAGCCACGTCGATATCAACGAACTACTGATCCGGCCCACGCGCCAGGAACTGTAGCGATAGCATACGGGAAGTCGAAACCCGTATTCCGCCACCGGCCCGACCGGGAGTATGAGCCTCGACGACATCACCGGCGACGTCGAATCGGCCTACTCGGAGCTGGACGACGAGCTGTCGGTCGCGCTCGACAGCCAGACGAGAAACGAGCTCGCCGTGCTGACGGCGGCGCTTGGTCCCGAGAGCACCGACGACCTCGTGCGCCGGGCGGTCCACCTCCTCTTTCAGTCGACGACCGACACCGGCCAGCTCGACATGCACCTCCGGCGCAACTACGACGTCACTTACGACGAGTACCTCTCGGGGATGACCTACGAGGAGATGAGCGGCGGGTCGGTCCCGACCGAACAGACCGACGGGAAGGAGCGTCGCTACCAGTTCTAGACGCTCGGCGCGGACTTTCGATAGCCTGTTGATCCATCGTCCCGTAGTCGCGACAATGGCAGACGAGCCACGTCGGATCGACGACGGCTGGGAGGCGATCGTCTACGACCTCGACGGGACGCTCGTGGACCTGGCGGTCGACTGGGACGAGGTCGCGACCGCGGTGGTGAAGACGTTCGCCGAACGGGACGTCGACACCAGCGGCACCCTCTGGGACCTGCTCGAACGCGCCTCGGAGGTCGATCTGCGGGAACGAGTCGAGGAGATCATCGCCGAGTACGAACGCGGAGGCGCCCACCGCTCCGTGCGCTTGGCCCTCGCCGAGCAGGTCGTCGCCGAGGACCGCCCGGTCGCGGTCTGCTCGCTCAACTGCGAGGAGGCCTGCCGGATCGCACTCGAGGAACACGGCCTCACGGAGCACGTCGACGCGGTGATCGGCCGGGACTCGGTTGCGAAGCCCAAACCCGACCCCGAGCCGCTGGTGGCGGCCGCCAGGGCCCTCGGCGTTCCGCTCGGTCGGACGGTGTTCGTCGGGGACACCGACAGGGACGCGATCACGGCCGAGCGCGCCGGAACCGGGTTTCTGTACGTCCGGGACCTCGATTAGTCGTCCGCGGCCCGTCTTCGTGCGTAGAGGAACGTCGTAAGCCCGATAGCGATCCAGACGACCGACCCGACTCTGATCGTGAACTCGAGTCGATCGCCCCACGTCGGCAGCGTCGTCCCCGTCGAGAGCAGCGCGACGACCGGCGCGCCGACGACGATGGTGAGGACGAACGTCACCTGCATGACCCACCCGTAGTCGGTTCCCTCCGGATCGTGGCGCTCGACAGGTTCTGGCACGGGCGAACGTTGACGTGAGGGGAGTAATCGCTGCCGGTTCACTCCAGTCGGACCGGCAGCGAGCGAAGCCCATGGAGGAACGGGCTCGTCACCGGCGGGTGCTCCCCGTCGACGACCGCGAGGTTCGGATACCGATCGTAGAGGGTTTCGAGCGCGACGCGCGCTTCGAGCCGGGCGAACTGTGCGCCCAGACAGTAGTGGATCCCGTGGCCGAACCCGACGTGTGCGACCTCGCGTCCGGGTCGAAACATCTCCGGCGAGTCGAAGACGGTCGGATCGTGGTTGGCGGCCCCGAGCCAGACGTGGACGTGCTCGCCCGCCTCGATCCGCTCGCCGGCGACCGTGGCGTCCCGAGTGGCGTAGCGCGCGATCGCCTGAACGGGCGCGCGATACCGGATCGTCTCCTCAGTCGCCGCCGGAAGGTCCTCGTGGATCGCCTCGCCGTCTTCGGCGTCCGAAAACGACCGGACGGCGTTCGTGAGGAGGTTCGTCGTCGTGATGTTGCCCGCGACGAGCAACAGCGCACAGAACCCCAACAGATCCCATTCGCTCAGGTCTTCCTCGATGAGCGCGGAGACGAGATCGTCGCGGGGATCGGCCTTCCGCTGCTCGATGAGGTCGGTGAGATAGACCCCGAGTTCGCCCTGGATCCGCTCGGCGCGGTCGGTGTTGACCGTCGTGGGATCCACCAGATCGGTGTCGCCGGCGAGGCCGAGCGACCACTCGCGGAACTGCGCGCGGTCTTCCGTCGGGACGCCGAGCAGTTCGGCGATCATCATCACCGGTAGGGGGTAGGCGAACTCCTCGACGAGATCCATCTCCGATTCGGCCTCGTCGAGTAAGTCGCTCGCGATCCGTTCGACGTCGGATTCGAGGTCGGCGATGGCCCCCGGACGGAAGAAGGATTCGACCATCGAGCGCAGCCGATCGTGGCGCGGCGGATCGGTGTTGATCAGCGACGTGCCGATGATATCGAGGTCGCCCCCAGTGGCCATCGAGCCGTTCGAGGTGAACGCCTCGGGATCGCCGAGCACCCGTTTGACCGCCGCGTAGCCGAAGACGTCCCACGACCGCCTGTCGGGATCGTACCGGACCGGTGACTCGGCGTGGCGCTCCCGGAACCACGGGAACGGATCCCGCTGACGCGCGGTCGTCGCGGCCTCCGCCGGAAGAGTGAGAAACTGCTGATCGTCGGACTGAGCCATGGCGAACGGACGATCATGAGCCGTATTATGATATTGGTTGCAACTGATACTCAAATAGCTCAACAACTATTTCTATAGTTTTAGGCTACAATTCATCCGTATCGCAAAGCACGACGATCCGTCCCGAACCTCCCGCGGAACCCGCCGATTTATCAACGGCGGCGATAACCCTCGCGTATGCCGACCGTTGCGGACCTGCGCACCAGCGAAGAGCCGATCACGATGCTGACCGCGTACGACGCCCCCACGGCCGAACTGATCGAGGCCGCGGGAATCGACGTCGTCCTCGTCGGCGACAGCATGGGAAACGCCGTTTTGGGCCACGAAACGACGCTTCCCGTCACCACCGAGGAGGTCGCGAGCCGGACCGCCGCCGTCTCGCGCGCGACCGATGACGTCCTCGTCGTCGCGGACATGCCGTTTCTCTCCGTCGGCGTGAGCGAGGAGAGTAGTATAGAGAACGCCGGCCGGATGGTCAAGGAGGCCGGCGCGGACGCCGTCAAACTCGAAAGCGGACCCCACACCGTCGAGCTGACCGAGCGGCTCGTCGAGTTGGGGATCCCCGTGATGGCTCACCTCGGACTCACGCCACAACGTGTCAACCAGCTCGGCGGCTACGGCCGCCAAGGCACCACGAAGGACGCGGCACGGGAGATCCTCGACCTCGCGCGCGCCCACGAGGAGGCCGGCGCGTTCTCGCTCGTGCTCGAACACGTCCCCGCAAACCTCGCCGCCGGGATCACCGAGGAGCTCTCGATCCCGACGATCGGGATCGGTGCCGGACCCGACTGTGACGGGCAAGTACTGGTGATCACCGACGTGATCGGACTGGGCAAGTGGTCCCCGCCCTTCTCGACGCAGTTCGGCGACGTGCGAAGCGAGATCGAATCCGCGGTCGGAGCGTACAAGGAGGCCGTCGAGAGCGGGGAGTTCCCCGCCGAGGAACACTCCGAAACGGTCGAGGAAGTGGACGATGTCTACTGATCGAGGAACTTCGAAACGACTCCGTTGAACTCCTCGGATCGTTCGAGTATCGCCAGGTGGGCGGCCTCAGGAATCGTTTCGAACTCACCATCGGGGATCTCCTCGGCCAAATACTCGTGGTATTGGACGGGAGTCAGCCGGTCGTGTTCGCCACAGACCGCGAGCGTCGGGGCGTCGATTCGGTCGAGTTCGCCGCGCACGTCAAAGGTGTGACAGCTCTTGAAGTCGCGTTCGACCACCGCGCGCCCGCACGATTCCATACACTCCCGTGAGTGGGCGAGGAGGTGCTCGTCGGCGGCCTCGGAGAAGAGGTGGCCGGGTTCGTGGAGGAACTCGACCGCCCGCTCGAAATCCTCGGCGAGCCACGCGAGCAGGTCTTCGAGGACGGCGAGTCGCGCGCCCGTACCGGCCAGTACGAGCGCAACGGGTTCGAACTCGCGACGGAGCGCGATGTGGAGGGCAACGGCCCCGCCCAGCGAGTTGCCGACGAGGATCCGTGAGTCCGTCTCACGCGCGACCGCGAGCACGTCGTCGGCGTACGCCGACAGCGTACTGAAGCCCGCGTCGGCCTCGATATCCTCGCTGTCACCGTGACCCGACAGATCGAGCGCGACCACGGGCCGTTCGTCGGCCAGTCGGGACTGTGACTTCCAGACGCCGCGCGAGCCGCCGCTCCCGTGGATGCACAGCATCGACTCGCCCGATCCACCCCGGTCGTGGCGTTCGTAGGCGGTCTCCCGGCCGTGATGCGAGACGGTTTCCATACGGCCGGTTCGACCGCTCGGCTGATAAAGCTCATTACCCTGAACGACAATACTACCGTTCGAGAGCGATCGGTCGACAGTAATGCTACTGCCGGAGAAGCCTTTATATACTCTCATGACTAACCTGTAGTTAGTACCAACATGAATCCACAACACAGAGCGGACGGGCGCGAGACGTTCGCACGACAGTACGAGTACGACGACGGGACCGTGGTCGCCGTGGACCTCGGAACGGAAGCGAGCGACGCGACCGTCGACGTCGTCGGTGGGACGGCGATCGTCGTCGTCGACACCACCGAGGGCGAGCGCCAGGAGGAGTTCGACCTCCCGGCGGATGACGCACGAGCGTTTATCAGAAACGGCGTTCTCACGATAGAGGTGAACGCATGAGCGAGAAACTCACCGTCAAGCCACTGAAACAGAAGGACGCCGGCCGCGGGCTCGCGGCCATCGACCGCGTGTCGATGCAGGAACTGGACCTCGAAAACGGGGATTACATCCTCATCGAGGGCAGCAACGACCGCGCGGTCGCGCGTGTCTGGCCGGGTTACCCCGAGGACGACGGCCGCGGCGTGATCCGTATCGATGGCCGCCTGCGCCAGGAGGCCGGCGTCGGTATCGACGACCGCGCCGAGGTATCGAAGGCGGAGGTCAAACCCGCCACCGAGATCACGATCGCGACCCCGCAGAACCTGCGGATCCAGGGCAACATCGGGCCGCTGGTCCGCGACCGACTGAGCGGGCAGGCGATCACACAGGGCCAAACGGTACGGGTCGGCTTCGGGATCGGCCCGATGTCCGGCGGCGGCCGCGAGATCCCGTTGAAGATCGCCAACACCTCGCCGTCGGGGACCGTCGTCGTCACTGACGGCACGGATATCACCATCAGCGAGAAGCCCGCCGAGCAGATCCACGAGGGGGCTCCCTCCGAGGGAGCGCGCGGCGGCACGCCGAACATCACCTACGAGGACATCGGCGGGCTCGACCGCGAGCTCGAACAAGTCCGAGAGATGATCGAGCTGCCGATGCGCCACCCCGAGCTGTTCCAGCAGCTCGGCATCGAACCGCCCAAGGGCGTGTTGCTGCACGGCCCGCCCGGAACGGGTAAGACGCTGATGGCGAAGGCGGTCGCAAACGAGGTCGACGCCAGCTTCCATACGATCTCCGGGCCGGAGATCATGTCGAAGTACTACGGCGAGAGCGAGGAGCAGCTCCGGGAGATGTTCGAGGAGGCAGAAGAGCAGGCCCCCGCAATCGTCTTCATCGACGAGCTCGACTCGATCGCGCCAAAGCGCGGCGAGACCAGCGGCGACGTCGAGCGCCGGGTGGTCGCCCAGCTGCTCAGTCTCATGGACGGCCTCGAGGAGCGCGGCCAAGTCATCGTCATCGGCGCGACCAACCGCGTCGATGCGATCGATCCAGCGCTGCGCCGTGGCGGCCGTTTCGACCGCGAGATCGAGATCGGCGTCCCCGACAAGGAGGGCCGTCGCGAGATCCTGCAGGTCCACACCCGCGGAATGCCGCTTGCCGACGGAATCGACCTCGAACAGTACGCCGAGAACACCCACGGGTTCGTCGGCGCGGACGTCGCGACACTGACCCGCGAGGCGGCGATGAACGCCCTCAGGAGGATCCGCCCCGAACTCGACCTCGAGAGCGAGGAGATCGACGCCGACGTGCTCGACGACCTGCAGGTGACCGAGGAGGACTTCAAGCAGGCTCGAAAGGGCATCGAGCCCTCCGCGCTTCGGGAGGTGTTCGTCGAGGTGCCGGACACCTCTTGGGAGCAGGTCGGCGGGCTCGAGGACACCAAAGAGCGCCTCCGCGAGACGATCCAGTGGCCACTCGAGTACCCCGATGTGTTCGAGTCGATGGATCTGGACGCCGCGAAGGGCGTCCTGCTGTACGGCCCGCCGGGCACCGGGAAGACCCTGCTTGCGAAAGCCGTCGCCAACGAGGCCGAGTCGAACTTCATCTCGGTCAAGGGCCCCGAACTGCTCAACAAGTTCGTCGGCGAATCGGAGAAAGGAGTACGAGAAGTGTTCAGCAAGGCCCGCGAGAACGCCCCGACGGTGATCTTCTTCGACGAGATCGACTCGGTCGCGGGCGAGCGCGGGCGCAACTCGGGCGACTCGGGCGTCGGCGAGCGGATGGTCAGCCAGCTACTGACCGAACTCGACGGGCTCGAGGAACTGGAGGACGTCGTCGTGGTCGCGACGACCAACCGGCCGGACCTGATCGACTCGGCGCTACTCCGACCAGGGCGACTCGACCGACACGTCCACGTGCCCGTCCCCGACGTCGAGGCCCGCCGGGCGATCTTCGCAGTCCACACACGCGAGAAGCCGCTCGCCGAGGACGTGGATCTCGACGAACTCGCCGAGGAAACTGAGGGATACGTCGGCGCGGACATCGAGGCGGTCTGTCGGGAGGCCTCGATGGCCGCAACCCGCGAGTTCATCAACAGCGTCGGCCCCGAGGAGGCCGCAAACAGCGTCGGTAACGTCCGGGTGAGCCGCGAGCACTTCGAGCAGGCCCTCGGGGAGGTGAACCCGAGCGTCACTCCCGAGACCCGCGAGCGCTACACCGAAATCGAGGAGCGTTTCGATCAGGGTGGCGCCGAACTCGAGGATCAGGAAGTCAGTCGCACCTTCCAGTAAGCTGCCGAACTCCTTTTACGAGATCGGCGCCGTTCGGAACGACCCGCGCACGGACGAACCGCTCGCCGCCGGGCGTCGAGAGCACTGCCGGGAGCACGTTTCGCTCGTCGACCAGCGGGTTTAGTCCGAAGGCCGCGCCGGCGAACGCCAGCCCCGACGGAGTTCGACGCGGGCGATCCGGTGGGCGTAACGGAGCTCCTGTCGGAATGCCATGCTCCGCTATCGAAAGGCGAGACTGGTCAATTATGCGATCAGTCTGAAAGAAAGAATTTTACTCCAGTCGTTCTGCGGCCTCACGTTGGACGAGCGCGCCGGCGTTGGCCTCGGGCAGGGTGACGATGTCGTCGGCCGCGAGCTCGTACTCCCGGTCGTCGATTCCGACGATCTCGCCGACGTCGCGGATGATCCGGAGGGTCGTCCGCGCGATGTCGTCGGATTCGCCCATCCCCGCGTCGGGATGCGACTCCGGATCTGAATCCGCGTTCGAAGGGTCGTCCGCCGGCGTCGACGCCGATCCCCCGGAACCGGTCGTTCGGTTCGACTCCGTCGTCGTTCCCTCGGTCGTCCCGGTTCCGTCGGTCACCGCGCCGGCGGCCGAGGGGATTCCGTCCTCGGACCCGTCACCCATGAGGTCGGCAGCGTCGATCGTCGAGTCCGACGTGACGGGCGAGTCTTCCGGTTCGGGTGATCGGGTCGGCTCCTCGTTTGGCTCGGTCGAATCGACCGACTCAGCCGATCCGGCTGACCCGGTCGATCCAGTCTGATCCGGATTTACCGCCCCGGCGTCGCTTTCCCCGGCGAGCACGTCAAGCACGTGCCCGCGGTTGTCCTTGATCCGGGCGACGAGGTCGGAAAACAGCTCGCGTTCCTCGCTGGTGAGTCCCTCCTCGTCGGCGGGCATGTCCGCGGCGGCGAAGCTCGCGAGCTTGACGAGCTTGCCGACGCGGCGCTCGTAGATGGATTCGACGACCTGCTCGGTCGAGTCGATCTCGCTCGTCAGACGCTGGATCTCAGGATCGTCGAAGGGGTCGTCGGCCTCGCTTGCGCGCGCGCTCCGCTCGTCTTTCAGCGACGCGAGGTGGTCCGCGACATCGGCGTAAAAGGAATCGGGGAGGTGCTGAAGGCTGTCCTTACCCCGCTCGGTGTCCTTGACCGACTGGAGTTCGTCGAGATCCACCTACGGACACACCCCCTCGACGAACCAGTACATACCCCCGATTGACATCCCCGATCCTCTTAACTGTTTCACTCGCGCCCCTTCTCCGCCCAGCCTCGCGCCATCAGAAAGATCCCCGCGTACTCGGGTAGCGTGTGCGTTCCGGGCGTGAGCGACCGATCGAGCCCGCCCAGTTCCACCCGACGGGCCTCGTCGAGTTCGACCGTTATCTCGTGGTTCCGAAACGTCTCGGGGACCGCATCGATCAGCGGGTCGAACTCCTCCAGCTCCGTGCGGTCCAGTCGCTGGACGGCGAGCCCGCTGCCGCCATGCAGGCTTCCCGGAAGGCGGATGAGCCGGTTGGTGTCGGTCGTTACCGGTTCGTCGATGGGAGCGTTCTCCCGGGCGACGCTCTCGGCGACGACCCGCCGGGCGAGGCTGAAGAAGGCGGGATGGACGTCGATGTTGCCCGCCTCTATCTCCTCGCGGTTCTCGTGCATCGCCCGCAGGGCCGCCTTCGCCTTCCCCTCGCCGATTCCCTCGAACTGCCGGAGACGATCGATTGCGGTCTCCTCGTCCGCGTCGGCGAGATCGTCGACGAGCGCCACGACGTGCTCGTGGGCGCGCTTCGACCAGCCGCCGCGGATGTCGAGGGTACGTTTCTCGGCGGGGGTTCGCCGCCCGAGGCCAGCGACCGTCTCGCGGGTGATCAGCTCCTCGAACTCCAGCCCGATCCCGCGGACGTAGTCGACGATCTCCCGGCGTGCGTCGCGTTCGAGGTCCTGAACGCCCGGATCGCGGACGTGAACGTGATAGCCGCGTCCTCCCGAGAAGACGACCGTCAGCTCCTCGAACCCGAAGTCGTCGTCGAGAAAGGACAGCAGTTTGTAGAGCGCTCCCTTGCAGGTCTCGAGCATTTCGCCATACGAGTCCTCGCCGGGGACCACTCCGGGCAGGTGGTCGGCGTCGAGATCGAAGATCAGATCCGAACCGCGCCAGTCCTTCTCGCCCATCGAGCCCGCGCCGGGATCGTCGTAGCGCCCCGCCGAGAAGTAGACGTGTCGGGGGCGCTCGCGCGCGAGGAAGTCCCCGATTTCGCCCAGGTCGAGCAGGGACCGGTGGCGGATCATCGTCGTCGTGCCCGTGCGCCACGGGATATACCCCCACTCGCGCTCGGTGGCTTCGGGCGGCAGGGTCACCGATGTCCGGCGGTAGTGGTCCCGAAACCGCCCCCGAAGGTACGCGCACGTTCGCTCCTCCATACCCGAGTGACTCCCGGTCCCGTTAATATAGGGCTAGCGATCAGCGGCGGAGGTACTCCGAGAGCCGCCCGGCGATCCCGTCGTCACCGCCGCGCTTGAGGTAGAACGACGCACCGCCGTCCTCGTAGTAGTTCTCGATCCGGCGGACGATCTCGAATCCCAACTGTTCGTAGAAGGCGAGCGCTTCCTCGTTCGTTGTCCGGGCGTGACAGGTCACGGTACGGTTCTCCTCGGCGACCAGATCGATCAAGCGCTTGCCGAAGCCCTGTCCCCTGTATTCGGGGTCGACCGCGAGAAAGAGGAGGTAGCCGTCCCGGCGCGTGGCCGCAAACCCGACGAGCCGGCCGTCGATAAAGAGGAGATGGACCGTCGAGCGCCGGTACGCGTCGGTGAAGAAACCACGGCGCTGTTTGAGCACGTCCTCACGCAACCGGATGTCCTCCTTCAGTCGCCACGCGGTTTCGACGTGGGTATCGTCGCCCGGCCCAACGACCTGCAGATCGACGTTGACACTCACTATCAATTATAGTACGACCCTCGTTATAACTTCACCGCCCGTAACAACGCCTTTAGGCACTGCACTACCCCACACACGGTATGGACGCCCGATACGAGCTCCGCGAGCACACCGCCGACGTGGGGGTCGCGGCCTCCGGCCCGACCCTCGATTCGGTCTTCGGCGCGCTCGCCGACGGGCTGGCGGCCGCCCAGTGCGACGAGATCCCCGATTCGGGCGAGCGCTTCTCGTTTTCGCTCGCCGCAGAACGCCGCGATGCGCTGCTGTTCGATTACCTCGATCAGCTCATCTACGAACGCGACGTTCGCCTCGTCCTCCCCGTCGACAACGAGGTCCGGGTCGACACCGACCGGTGGCGACTCGACGCGAGCGCACGCGGCGTTCCTCTCGGGGCGGTCGAGGCTCGCGAAGTGAAGGCCGTCACCTACTCGGAGATGCGAATCGAGGAGCGCGAGGAGGGCTGGGAGGCGTACGTCGTGCTCGACGTCTGAGGTTCGAGGCTCAGTGGAGCCGATTCATCACCGGCGACGCCGTCACGCCGTGGAGGACGACCGAGACGAGGACGACCGTCCCGACGACCGCCCACAGGAGGTCCGCGTCGGCAAACGCTGCCTCGTTCAACCCGTGGGCGAGGTAGTAAAAGGAGCCGATTCCGCGGATCCCGAAGAAGGCGATCGCGCCACGATCGCTCCACGGGAGATCGAACCCGGCGAGTCCGACCATTCCCGCGATCGGGCGGACGAGGAAGACGATCGCGAGTGCGGCGAGGATTCCCTCGGTCGTGAGCGGGCCGAGCAGGCCGCCGGCGATCGCTCCGCCGAAGAAGACCATGATCAGCGCCATCAGCACCTGTTCGGCGAGTTCGGAGATCTGGTGGAGCGAGTCGTTGTACTCGTGGTCGTGCTCGTAGCGCCGGATCATCAGCGCGGCGACGAACACCGCGATGAAGCCGTAGCCGCCGACGATCTCGGTCAGCCCGTAGACCAACAACGTTCCTGCGATCGCCTCCAGTCCCTCGACGGACCGGGCGATCCGCGTCTCCGGGGCGGTCGCGAAGACGAGGCGAGCGAGGATCGCGCCGAGGACGACCCCGACGAACGTGCCGACGACGATCCTGTAGACGACGCTCACGAGCAGCCACTCGCCGAGCCAGTTGCCCGGCGCGAGCCCGACCAGCGCGATCGCGATGGCGAGGTTCGTGAAGGGAAAGGCCAGCCCGTCGTTGAGTCCCGCCTCCGAGGAGAGCGCGAATCGCGGCTCGGAGTCCTCCTCGTTGACGCCGCCCTCACCGGGTTCCGCGACCTGCACCTCGCCCGCGAGCACGGGATCGGTCGGCGCGATGACCGCCCCGAGCAACACGGCCGTCGGGAGGAGAAAGCCCACGAGCCACCAACCGATGAGGGCGGCCCCGGCGATCGACAGCGGCATGGTGATCGCGAGCAGTCGCCACGTCGAGGACCACCCGCGCAGGCTCGCCGGGCGGTCGATCTTCAGCCCGAGGGACATCAGCGCGATGATCACCCCCAGTTCGGCGAGATGTTCGGCGAGCAGTCCCTGTTCGAGCGGGTCGGGGGCAGGAATCCCGGGAACGGAGAAGGCCGCCGCACCGAACGCGACGAAGAAGATCGGCAGCGAGACGGGGCGCTCGGAGGCGACCAACTGTAATACGGTGACCCCGAGCAGCGCGAGGCCGATCACCACCAACGCGACGTGGTAGAGTTCTATCGCCACACGCACCGTACGGAGAGGCCGCCCAAAACGGTTGAGCCTGCACGCCGTTGCCGGCCGTAGATCCATACCCGAGGCGTACGTGAGGGCGAACATGGACGAGCGCTCGCTCTCACGGCGTGGCGCACTGCTCCGGGGCGTCGGTGCACTGGGCATCGCCGTCGGGCTCTCGGGCTGCACTCAGGAGATCGGCGAGCAGTTTCCCCCGAATCGGGAGTGGCCGACCGGGGAGTACGTGCCGGACGTGCCCGTCACGAAGCGCTCCGACGTCGTCACGTCAGGCATCGAGGCCTTCGAGGGACGCGAGATCGAAGACGAGGACGCGTTCGAGAGCGCCCTCGTGGAACGCGGCATCGACGTCGAATCGGTCGAGCGGGACCAAGGAGCGCTCACCGTCGAGTACGTCGCGACCGACCTCGCCGACCGGGGAACGCTCCACGAGATCGGGCCGATCGCGGGGGCGTACGCCGCGCTCATCGCGACTGACTACGAGGCGGAGTTCCTCGAAGTGACGATCCTCGACGAGGAGTCCTCGTCGGTCGGCGCAGCCGAGGTCGAGACCTCGTGGGTCATCGAGTACAACCGCGGCGCCTACACCGCGACGGAGTACGGCGAACTCGTCGCCGGAACGGTCGAGTCACAGCGCTACTCCACCGAGGTGGGGGTGACCTCGGAGGGCTGAGGCGCCGGCGAAACCTATTCCCCGCCGCCGGATCGAGTACCGGTATGACTACCTTCGACGCAAACGGGATCACGCTCGAACAGGTGCGTGAGAACGTCTGGGAGATCCCCCGAGAGGACGGAATGCGCGTACCTGCCCGCGTGCTCGCGAGCGAGGCGCTTTTGGAACAGATCAGCGACGACAAGACGCTCCAGCAGCTGAAAAACACCGCCCACCTCCCCGGGATCGAGAAGCACGCGCTCTGTATGCCCGACGGCCACCAGGGCTACGGCTTTCCCGTCGGCGGCGTCGCCGCGCTCGACGCCGAGGACGGCTGTATCTCGCCCGGCGGCGTCGGCTACGACATCAACTGCGGCGTCCGGATGATGACGACGAACATCACCTACGCGGATCTTCAGGGGAACGAGGAGGAGCTGGTCGACGCGCTCTTCACGAACGTTCCTTCGGGGCTTGGTGGCGGCGGCGTCGTCGAGAGCGGGATCGACACGATCGAGGCCATTCTGGACCGCGGAATGGAGTGGGCGCTCGAAGAGGGGTACGCGATCCCCGAGGATCTGCGTCACTGCGAGGACGAGGGCGTCAGGCACGATAGCGACCCGAGTGCAGTGAGCCAGAAGGCAAAGGACAGGGGGAAGAACCAGATCGGCTCGCTGGGCTCGGGTAACCACTTCCTCGAGGTTCAGCGCGTGACCGACGTGTTCCGCGGGGACGTCGCCGACGCCTATGGCCTGTCCGAGGAGCAGATCGTCGTCCTGATCCACTGTGGCTCGCGCGGGCTCGGCCACCAGGTCTGTACGGACTACCTCCGGAAGATCGAGAAACGCCACGGCGACCTGCTCGCCGAACTTCCCGACAAGGAGCTGGCGGCCGCGCCCGCCGGCTCGGAGTTGGCCGAGGAGTACTACGGCGCGATGTGTGCGGCGATCAACTTCGCGTGGGTCAACCGCCAACTGATCATGCACCGCACCCGGGAGGTCTTCGAGAAGGTGTTCGGCCAGGACTGGGAGGCCATGGAGATGGAGCTGCTCTACGACGTGGCCCACAACATCGCCAAGAAGGAGACGCACAACGTGCGGGTCGGGCCGGAGGACCGACCGATGGGAGGCGGTGAAACCGTCGACAGCGAGGAGCGCGAACTCTACGTCCACCGCAAGGGCGCGACCCGTGCCTTTCCGGCGGGCCACCCCGAGGTCCCCGAGGCGTATCGCGAGGTCGGCCAGCCGGTGATCATCCCGGGTAGCATGGGCGCGGGTAGCTTCGTCCTTCGAGGCGGCAGCGAGTCGATGACCGAGACGTTCGGCTCGACCGCCCACGGCGCGGGACGGGTCATGAGCCGAACACAGGCGAAAAACGAGTTCTGGGGCGAGGACGTCCGGGACGACCTGCAGGACCAGGACCACATCTACGTCAAGGCCCAGAGCGGCGCGACGGTCGCCGAGGAGGCACCGGGCGTCTACAAGGACGTCGACGAGGTGGTTCGTGTTTCGGACGAACTCGGCATCGGGGACAGGGTGGCCCGGACGTTCCCAGTCTGTAACATCAAGGGCTAGGAGATCCAGTACGGGTTATCGTCATCATCGCCGTTTCCCTCCTCGGGATATCGCTTTCGGGCACTGAGCGTGACCGACGCCTCGGGCGTCCCGTCGTCCTCCCAGGGGCTCTCGTAGACCGAGAGTTCGGCGTCGGTGACGTCCCAGCCGGCGGACTCGAGGAGTTCGACGAGTTCGCGCTGATCGGCGAGGATCTCATCGTCCATGGCAGGGAATGCGCAGCCAGCGACGTCATCCTTCCGCTGCTACCGCCCACCCGGCCCACTAGGTCCACTCGGCCCGTGCGGGCCACGAGGGTCGACCCCGATCTCGACGTACTCGTCGGGCGGACGGGGTTTGACCTCCTCACCGCCCTCGAACCGAACGAAACTCAGGTAGAAGGGCTCGCCACAGCCCACCGTCTCGCGCTCCTCGCCTTTCGGCGGACGAAAGGAGAGCCCTGCCGAACCGTCCTCCCCACAGACGAACCGCACGCCGTCGCTTTCTTCGTAGTCCTCGTCGGGACCGGCGTACTCCCATCCTTCGAACGGGTAGGGCGTCACCGACTTGTCGGCGAGGTAGGCGTCGCGTTCGAGTTCGGCGAGCGCTCCACACTGGGGACAGTAGTAGGTGACGGCGACCATACCCTTCGTAGGGAATGCCCGCGTTTAGATCTGCCGTGTAGGGGCTGTTAGCGGCAAAACGGCGCGGTGTCCGGTCCGCGTGTGGCTACCGAGTTGGCAGCCACGCGAGGAGGACGGGGGAGGGCTGCGGCCCCGGAAGCGGTGCGCGATCGCGCACCGCGACTCGGCGGAGCCTGGTGGTCCTCGGAAAATCGGAGATTTCCGGGATCTCGCGGGAACAGAGTTTCCGCGGACCTCGCGGCGACATCGTTGCCGCTCAGCGCCGAGAGATCGCGGAGCGGTCTCTCGTAGCGACATGCAAAGGGCGAGGCGAAACTGCCAAGGTTCGCCGAGGGCTTTCGCGAGTATGATCGACGAGACGGTCGCGGAGATCGAGGAGATGCAGACCCACAGCTCCTCGGTGGTGGCTGTCAAGGCCGCCCGTGCGCTCTTCGAATTGAACGACCGCGAGTACGCGACGGTCGATGAGTTCGTCCGCGACGTCGAGCGAAACAGCTCGGTGCTTCGGCGGGCGAACCCCTCACACGCCTCGCTCTTTAACGTCCAGCGGACGATCACCCGCGACCTCAACGAGGCCGACCCCGACAGCGTCGAGGAGGGCAAAGCCGCCCTCGAAACGGCCATTGAGGAGATGGTCGAGCGCATCGAGGGCGGGAAGAAACGTGCGGCCGCCCACACTGCCGAACTCATCGAGGACGGCACGACGATACTGACCCACGACTACTCCTCGACGGTGAACGCGGCGATCGAGCGGGCCGTCGACGGCGGCGTCTCGGTGTCGGTCTACGTCACCGAGGCCAGACCGCGAATGGCGGGTCGAAAGACCGCGCGGAAGCTCGGCGAGATCGACGGCGTCGAACCCACGCTGATCGTCGACAGCGCCGCGGGCACCTACCTACAGGAGTGCGATTTCGTGTTGATGGGAATGGACTGTCTGGTGAGCGATACGCTGTACAACCGTATCGGGACCTACCCCATCGCGGCGACCGCCGCCGACCTCGACGTTCCCATGTACGTCACCGGTTCGGGGGCGAAGCTCATCGACAGCGGCTTCGCCTTCGAGAACGAGTACCGCCCCACGAGCGAGGTGCTGTTGGAGCCGACCGAAGGCTTCGCGATCGAGAACCCGCTATACGACGCGACGCCCGTCCGACTGCTCGATGGAATCATCACCGACGACGGCGCGATGTCCTTCTGAGGCGATTCCACGCCGAGTCCTGTAGTATAGATCACAAGAACTACCCGGCTGTCGGCCGGAGAAGGGACATGGACGGGTCCCATGAGGAGGAGATCGTTAACGGCGTCAGGCTACACTACGTCGAGGCCGGCGAGGGGCCGCTGGTCGTCCTGCTGCACGGGTTTCCGGACCACTGGTACGGTTGGCGCAAGCAGATCTCTGCCCTCGTCGAGGCCGGCTACCGCGTCGTCGCCCCCGACATGCGCGGATACAACCGCTCGGAGAAACCACCCGGTGTGAGCGCATACCGGATCGACACCCTGGTCGAGGACGTCCGCGCGCTGATCGATCGCTGTGGCACAAAGCGCGCCCATCTCGTCGGTCACGACTGGGGTGGTGTCGTCGCCTGGGAGGTCGCGGCCCGCCATCCCGAGTGTATCGACCGGCTGGTCGTCATGAACGCCCCGCACCCGGGGGCCTACCGCCGGGAACTTCGCGACCTCGACTCCGACCAGCGCCGCCGGTCGCTCTATGTCCTGCTCTTCCAGCTCCCCCTGATCCCCGAGCTCCTCTTTCGCGTCGGCGACCAGCACCTCCTCGAATGGCTGCTTCGCGAGGCGTCGACGAACCCCGAGGCGTTCGACCGGAAGTCGCTCCGGCGGTACAAGCGCGCCTGTGCCGGCCCGGGTGCGATGACGGCGATGCTGAACTACTACCGGGCGGCGTTTCGAGGGACGGTTCGTGCCGCGGTCCCCGGCTGGGGCGATCCCGGCGCGACGACCAGTGACGGGCTGGTCA
Source organism: Halalkalicoccus subterraneus (assembly GCF_003697815.1). Lineage (NCBI taxonomy): Archaea > Methanobacteriati > Methanobacteriota > Halobacteria > Halobacteriales > Halalkalicoccaceae > Halalkalicoccus > Halalkalicoccus subterraneus. The sequence goes on from NZ_RDQG01000058.1 coordinate 18,479, forward strand.
GTCGCCCCACGCTGGTGCTCTGGGGGACCGATGACGCGGCCCTCTCGTCCACCCTCACCGAGGGCCTCGACGAGTGGGTCTCGGACGTCGCAGTCGAGCGAATCGACGGGGCGGGCCACTGGATCCAGCTCGACGCTCCCGAGCGGGTCAACGACTCACTCGTCGAGTTCTTCAGTCGAGACTGACCCGTTCGCCGCTCGCGTCGCTCTCCTGGATCGCCGCGAGCACGCGCTGGGTCGCGAGTCCGTCCTCGAAGCTCGGCTCGAACTCGCCGCCCTCCGCGACCGCCGAGAGGAACTCGTAGTTCTCGTGGACGAACGTGTGCTCCCAGCCGATGACGTGGCCCGGCGGCCACCAGTGGTCCATGTAGGGGTCGTCGCCGTCGGTCACGAGGACCGTCTCGAACCCGCGCGAGCCCTCGCGTTTGTACTCCAGTTCGTTCAGCCGTTCGAGCGAGAACTCGATGCTGCCCTTCGAGCCCTCGATCTCGATCGTGTGGTCGTTCTTCCGGCCGTTCGCGTTGCGGGTGGCCTCGAAGCTGCCGACCGCGCCGCTCTCGAACTCGGCGGTCGCGAGGTAGGCGTCGTCGACGGTCACTTCGCGGGTCCCGTTCTCGTCTTCGACGGGCCGTTCGTCGGTGAACGTCCGCAGTTGGCCCGAAATTTCGCTGATCTCGCCGGCAACGTCGCCCACGAGAAACCGTGCGAGGTCGATGGTGTGGGCACCCAGATCGCCGAGCGCACCCGAACCAGCGAGTTCCTCGTCGAGGCGCCACGCCCAGGGCGCCTCGGGATCGACCAACCAGTCCTGCAGATACCGCCCGCGGACGTGATATATCTCGCCGAGTTCGCCGCCCTCGATCAGGTTCTTCGCGTAGCGAATGGCGGGAACGAACCGGTAGTTGAAGGCACAGCCGTTGGGGACGCCGGCCTCGCGGGCCGCCTCGGTCATCTCCTCGGCCTCGTCCAGCGTGGGCGCCAGTGGCTTCTCGCAGAAGACCGGTACTCCGGATTCGAGCGCCTCGATCGAGTACTCGGGATGGACGAAGTTCGGCCCGAGGTTGTAGAAGGCGTCCACGTCCTCGATGGCCGCCGAGGGGTCGGTGGTAGTTCTCGAAAAGCCGAGGCGGTCGGCGGCCTCCGCTAGTGCCTCCTCATCGCGCCCGACGAGAACCTCGCGATTGATCTCGGGAGCGTCCGGGAAGAACATCGGGAGCCGTGCCATCGCGTTCGAGTGGGCCTTGCCCATGAACCGGTAGCCGAGAACGCCAATATCGAGCGTCATACGGGCTCGTTCACCGCTCGTGTAGTTAGGAGTTTCCGTCCGGCAGGCCGGTTCCGCCGTTGCCATGACAGGCCACGCCTTTATCGAAACGGCTGCCGAGTGTGTTATCGTAATGCAAGCACTCCGCTGGCACGGCGAAGGCGACGTCCGCGTCGACGACGTTCCGAAACCCGAAATCGAGGAACCGACCGACGCGATCGTCGAGATCACGGCCACGGCGATCTGCGGCTCGGACCTGCACCTCTACAACGACTTCATGCCCGGCATGGAGGAGGGCGACATCCTCGGCCACGAGCCGATGGGCGAGGTCGTCGAGGTCGGCGAGGAGGTCGACGACCTCCGGGAGGGCGACCGCGTCGTCATCCCCTTCACGATCAGCTGTGGCGAGTGCTGGTTCTGCGAGAACGACCTCTACTCGCTGTGTGACGAGACCAACCCGAACGCCGAGATGGCCGCCGAGACGATGGGGCACTCGCCGGCCGGCCTCTTCGGCTTCTCGCACACTCTCGGTGGGTACGACGGCGGGCAGGCCGAGTATCTGCGGGTGCCTCATGCCGACGTCGGGCCGATCAAGATCGAGTCGGACCTCTCGGACGAGGAGGTACTGTTCCTCTCGGACATCTACCCCACGGGGTACATGGCCGCCGAAAACGCCGAGATCGAGGAGAACGACACCGTCGCGGTCTGGGGCTGTGGCCCGGTCGGCCAGTTCGCCGTCCAGAGCGCGTGGATGATGGGAGCCGACCGCGTGATCGCGATCGACCGGATCGAAGAACGCCTCGGGATGGCCGAGGGCCACGCCGACACCGAGGTGATCGACTACTCCGAGGACGACGTCTACGAGTGGCTGATGGACGAAACAGACGGGCGCGGGCCCGATCGGTGTATCGACGCCGTCGGTTCGGAGGCCCACCACACCTGCGTCGACCACGTCCCCGACGAGCCCGACCGCCCGTACGTGCTCCAGGAGGCGATCAAGTCCTGTCGGAAGGGCGGGACGCTCTCGATTCCCGGGGTCTACATTGACGGGATGGACGACGTACCGATGGGTCCGCTGATGAACAAAGCCCTCACAGTGAACACCGGCCAGACCCACGTCCAAGCCTACCTGAACCCGCTGCTTGAGACGATCGAGAACGGCGAGATCGACCCCGCCGAGATCATCACCCACCGGGGCTCGCTCGAGGACGGACCCGAACTCTACGAGACGTTCAACGACAAAGAAGACGACTGTGTCAAGGTCGTCCTAGAGCCGTAAGCGGTTCTATTCCGCCCAGTACGCATCACCGGGCGTCGTCTCGAAGACCGCCCGCTCCAACAAGTCGACCGCTTTTTCGAGCCCCTCGTTCGCGCTGGTCAGCGAGTCCTCGTGTTCGATGCTGAGTACGTCGTCGTAGCCGACCATTCTGAGGGTGGAAACGACGTCCTTCCAGTGACTCTCGCCGTGGCCATATCCAATGGAACGGAACAGCCACGAGCGATTCGGCTCGTCGGTGTATGGCGTGGTGTCGAGCACGCCCTTCTCCCGTGCCTGAGCGTCGTAGACCTTGGTGTCCTTCGCATGGACGTGGTGGATCGCGTCGCGCTCGCCGAGATACCGGATCGCCTCGGTGACGTCGATTCCCTGCCAGTACAGATGCGAGGGGTCGAAGTTCGCGCCGATGTGCTCGTTGGTCTCCTCGCGCAGGCGAGCCATCCCGTGGGGCTCGTAGACGAGCATGTTCGGGTGCATCTCGATGCCGACGTCCACGCCGTGGTCGGCGGCGTGCTCGGCGATCTCCCGCCAGTAGGGGATCGCAACCTCCTCCCACTGATACTCGTGGGCCTCGGCGTGCTCGGTCGGCCACGGGGCGGTGATCCAGTTTGGCACCTGTGCGCTCGGGCTGCCGCCGGGAAGCCCCGAGAAGGTGGTTACCACGCCGACGTCGAGTTCGTAAGCGAGTTCGATCGCCTCGCGGAGTTCCGTGTCGGCCTCCTCCGCGTGCTCCTCGTTGGGGTGAATCGGGTTGTTATGGGTCGCGAGCGCACTGATGCGCAGGTCGTGTTCGTCGAGTAGGTCCTGAAGCTCCGACTGGGCGTTCTCGTCGCCGAGGAACTCCTCGCGCGGGAGGTGGTCGTCGCCCGGAGTGCCGCCACAGCCGAGTTCGACCGCGCCGACGCCGATGTCGGCGAGATACGAAAAGGCCTCCTCGCGGGACTGGCCGCCGAGCGGAACGGTGAGTACGCCGATGTCCATACGCGGGAGTGAACGTCGGTGAGAATAAATCCCGGTGGTTACCTTATTCGGCCACGATCGGCTGTTCGGTGAACCTGATCGAGCGTCCCTCCTCGCTGGAGCGATAGATCGCGTCGATGACTCGCTGGACGGTCAACGCCTGCTCGACCGTGTTCTGACCCGGGGGCGTGCCCGCGGCGACCGCCTGCAAGAAGACCTCCTGTTCGGTGGCGTGGGCGTCGCGCTCGCGGGTCTGGATCTCCGTATCGCTGAAGTGAGCCGAGCCGTCGGGACTCGTCTCGTAGAGCGTCGTCTCGCCGGTAGCGCGGTCGAAGCGTGCCCCGGCGTCGGTTCCCCGGATGACGAACTCGTCGTCGGTGGGTCGGTTCGCCGCCCAGGCGACCTCGAGCGAGATGGTCTGGCCGTCCGCACAGCGGATGAACGCGCTGACCGAGTCCTCGACGTCGAAGCGCTCGTGACCCGTGTCGTCGCCCCACATCTGGAGGTAGGTATAGTCCTCGCGGGTGCCGAACTCCGAGCGTGCGACGCCCGAGACCTCCGCGATCTCGGGGAAGTCGAGCATGTACAGTGCCAGATCCAGCGCGTGGACGCCGATGTCTATCAGCGCGCCCCCGCCGGCGATCTCGCGGGAGGTGAACCACGAGCCACGACCGGGGATCCCGCGTCTGCGGACGTAGTTCGCGTCGATATGTGTGAGATCCCCAAATCGACCCCGGTCGCGCTCGGTCGTCAGCACCTCGATCGGCGGGAGATAGCGGTTGTGAAAGCCGACCATACAGAACCCTTCGGACCCGCGTTCGGCGACCGCGATCCGCTCCGCGCTCTCGACCGAGTGGGCGAGGGGTTTTTCGAGCAACACGTCGAGGTCGGCCTCGAGCGCGCCGACCGCGTACTCCTCGTGGAATTTGTTGGGTGTGGTGACGACGATGGCGTCGGCGATCGAGTAGACCTCCTCGTGGTCCTCGTAGGTCGCCACGCCGTAATCGCGCTCGAAGCGCTCGCGGGCTTCGGGCAGGACGTCCATCCCGCCGACGATCTCCACCCCCGCGTTTCGCAACCGGTCGGCGTGGTAGCGACCGATGTTGCCGAGTCCGATGATCCCCACCGATACGTCCCTTGGATCGTTCATTGGCGCCACTAGCGAAAGTTACGGGATTACCCTTTCGTTTGTGGTCGTGTCTCCGGGCACATCTGTCGGTTCTCTCATGGGTATATTGTACACGATTGGTTCCGCTACGTATTGTTATGGACTCGGTAACGGTCAGTCGGTGTCGCCGATACCGCGTTCTGGCGCGCCGGTCGCGTTTGCGGGGTCGATCAGTCCGTGCCTGAGCGCCTCGCCGGTATCGATGTCGAACAGGTGGACCCGAGTGCGATCGAGCACCACCGAGACGTTCTCGTCGACGTCGATCTCGGTGTCGGGGTCGACACTCATCAGAAGCTGGTCGTCGGTCGCCGCACCGCCTTCGACGTCCATGCTCGTGTCGGCATCGTCGCCGGTGACCAGATAGACGAACACCTCGTTACCCATCGGTTCGAGCACGTCGGTTCGGGCGTCAATGAGGCCCGTAGGATGCTCGATCCCGTCCGCGGTACGCTCAAGGTAGACGTCCTCGGGGCGGACGCCAACGGTCACGCGGTCACCGGGTGCAAGCCCGTCGGTCGTCGCGGGGTCGAACTCGACCGAGAAGTTCTCGGTTTCGAGCTCGCCGTTACCTACCTCGGCTTCGACGAAGTTCATCGACGGCGATCCGATGAAGCCCGCGACGAAGAGGTTCGCCGGCTCGTTGTAACAGGTCAGTGGCGGGGCGATCTGCTGGAGGACCCCGGCGTTTATCACCGCGATCCGGTCGGACATCGTCATCGCCTCGGCCTGGTCGTGCGTGACGTAGATGATCGTGGTGTCGAGACGCCGATGCAGGCGTTGGAGTTCCGTACGCATGTGGACCCGAAGCTTCGCGTCGAGGTTCGCGAGCGGCTCGTCCATCAGGAACACGTCGGGCTCGCGCACCAGCGCGCGGGCGATGGCGACGCGCTGGCGCTGGCCGCCGGACATCTCCTCGGGCATCCGATCCATCATCCCTTCGAGTTGGACGATGTCGGCGGCCTCCTCGACCCGTCTGTCGATCTCGTCCTTCTCGTACTTGCGGATCCGGAGGCCGAAGCTGATGTTGTCGTAGACGTCCATGTGGGGAAACAGCGCGATGTTCTGGAACACCATCGCGATGCCCCTGTCCTTCGGCGGGAGCGTGGTCACGTCCCGATCGCCGATGTGGATCGTTCCCTCGGTGGGTTTCGTCAGCCCGGCGATCGTCTCCATCGTGGTCGATTTCCCACAGCCGGAGGGGCCAACGAAGGTGACGAACTCTCCGTCACCGATCTCCATGTTCATGTCGTCGACCGCCGTTACGTCCTCGTACCGTTTCGTGACTCCGTCGAGTGTGACTCGTGCCATGATATTACTCCTTGAGGCCGCCCGCCGTCAGTCCGCTGACGATCTTCTCCTGTGCGACGACCACGAGGATCGCCATCGGCAACACACCGATGATCGAGGCCGCGGCCATCGCGTTGTACAACGTCTGGTACTGTCCCTGGAATCCGAGGATCCCGTCGAGGATCGGCGCCCAGTTCTGGGGCTGTCCGTCGGTCATCAGAAACGAGAAGAAGAACTCGTTGTAGACGCCGATGAAGGTGAGCACGCCCGCGGTGGCGACCCCAGGGGCCGAAAGCGGAACGATCACTCGGAACAGCGCGCCGAGCCGGGTCGTTCCCTCGACGCGCGCGGCGTCCTCTAACCCGTCGGGGATCTGGCTGTAGAAGGTAGTGAGGATGAAGATCGCGAGGGGCATATAGATCGCCGACAGCGGGATGACGAGCGCGAACGGCGTGTTGTAGAGGCTGCCGTTCGAGAGGACCGGTTCGAGGATCGAGACGCTCGTGTTGAACAGGTCGTTGAGCGGGATGAAAAACGCCGCCGGCGGGAAAAACGACACCAGCAACACGAGCAACATGAGGGGGCCCTTGCCGGGAAACGAGAGCCGACCGAAGACGTAGCCCGCTAAACTCGCGACGAGCAACACGACGATCGTCGAGACCGTCGCGATCACGAAGCTGTTGAACATGTAGCGGTGGAACGGCAGGATCTCGAACACCTCGATGAACACGCCGGGATTGAACCCGTTGGGCGTCAGCCAGACGTCCTGGAGCTGGCCCTCAGGGGTGAGCGCAACCATCAACAGCCAATAGAACGGGAACAGCGTCGTGACGAGGAAGAAGATCGTCACGAGCCAGAACAACGGCCGGTAGGCCCGTCCAGGATCGGAGATCGAGTCGCCGACCCATCGCTCGAACGGCCCCGAATCGCGCTCGGCACCCTGTTCGTTCGATCCCGTCTCCGCCGTCTCGGTTTCCGTTGCCATCAGTAAATCCCTCCGTCGGTGTCTCTGAACTTGACGAGGTAGATCGAAATGAACACCCCGATGATCGCCGCCGTCATGAACGCCACCGCGGCCGCGGTGCCGTAGATGCGCGTCCCGCCGAACATCGCCTCGACGACCATACAGGTCATCGACGGGACGGTCGTACAGCCCGCGGTCGATTCGATCAGCCCGTAGATTCGCATCGCCTCCATCGTCCGGAACAGCATCGCGACCAAGACCGCCGGCAACGCCAGCGGGAGCGTGATCAGCCTGAAGCGCTGCCATGCCGAGGCCCCCGAGACCTTCGCGACGTCGTAGAGGCTCCGGTCGACGCTCTGGAGGCCCGCGAGGATCAACAGCGCCATGAACGCCGATGTCTTCCAGACGTCGGCGATCAGGACGATGAAGAACGAGTCCTGACTGCTCGCAAGTGGATTGGCACTGAACAGTCCAAGAGAATTCATCAGATCCGTGCCGAATCCGACCGTCGGCTGGAAGATCAGGAAGAAGATCATCCCTTGGATGACGATCGGCACCGCCCACGGGAGGATGACCGCCACGCGGACCCAGCGGCGACCCCGGAAGTCCTTATCGAGGACCAGTGCTTGTCCGAACCCGATCAGCGTCGTGAACAGCACGTTCAGGATCGCGAATGCCAGTGTGACGAACAACGCCTGCTGGAAGAGCCCAACGCCGGGCTCGATGAAGGGGAAGCTGCCGGTGAGCTGGATGTCGAGGAACTGCCGGGCGAGGCGGACGTCGCCGGTCAGAATATCGATGTAGTTCTGGAAACCGACGAACCCGCCGACCGACGCGGCACCCCGGGTTTGGTTCTCGAGGAACGATATCCAGAACGTCGAGGCCAACGGGTAGAACGCGACGACTGCCAGTATCGCGAACGCCGGGGCCAACAGCAGGTAGGCGTAGGCGGCCTCGCTCAGGTTCTCCATCCAGTCGATGACGGGCGCGAGCCGTCCACGATTGTGTCTTTCAGTCGACATGTTAGTTCCCCACGTCCTGTTCGCTGTCTTGAAGCCGGTCTTTCAGGTCGCTCATCGCCTGTTCGGGCGTCTTCTCCTGGGTGTAGGCGTTGTGAACCTCGATGGCGATCACCGCACCCTGTTCCGCCCAAATGTCGGTCACCGGCCGCGGAACTGCGTTCTCGCCGAGCGTCTGGAACGTATCGATATACCGGTTCAACGGCTCGATCTGCTGGGCCTCATCGGTTTCCAGTAAGTCGAGGTTGGGGGGGAACCACGTTCCCTCCTCGTACAGCGTCAGTTGGGCGTTCTCGGCGGTGAGGGCCTCGAGCAACTGGACGCACTCGTCGATTCGCTCGGTGTTGGGGTTGATCGCCAGATGCCAGCCGCCGAGGGCGGTACAGGTCCCACCGAGCCCGTCGTGGGACGCCTCCTCGGGAGTGACGCCGTAGGGGATCGGCATCGCGCCGATCGCATCGCCGAACGCGTCCTCGGTGGCCGTCTCGGCGATCGCAAAGGCGGGCCAGTTACGGTTGGCCACGGCGTTGCCGTTCGCAAAGGGGCCCAGCGACGTGTCCTCCGTCCACTGGACGATCGAAGTGGGTGCGATCTGTTCGTAGCCCTCGAGGGCGTGCTCGTCGTCCTGACCGTACATGAACGCTCGCATCATGCGGATCGTATCGAGCACTTCCTCTTCCTCCACGGTGATGGGGCGGTCGCCGGCCTCGAAGAGGTTGTCGAGAGTACCGAAGTACGCGCCGCCCCATCCCGACATCGTCTCGTTGAACGTACAACACGAGAGCCCCTCGTAGGCCGACGCCTGCGTCGTAAACCCGTATTCGAGGTCGTGCTGGTCGCGCGTGTCGGCGACGACCTGTGAGAACTCCTGCCAGGACAGTGACTCGGTCGCCCAGTTTTCGCCCTCGGGATCGTAGCCCGCCTGTTCGACGAGGTCCTTCCGATAGACCATCACAGCGAAGTCCGGAAACAGCGGCAGAGCGTTGAGATCACCGGTTTCCGGATTTCTCGCCGTCTGAACCGCCGCATCGAGGTAGGTCTCCTCGATGCGGTTCAGGATCTCGTCCGAGAAATGTTCGGTCAAGTTGAGCGTCTGTTCGCGGAGGATGAATGGGATCGTCCATCCCGAGTCCATCATGAAGATGTCCGGCGGTGCTCGCCCCGCCTGGAGCGCCGACTGGATGTCCTGTCGGCGCTGTTCGGTGTTGTTGGCGGCCGCACGGACCTCGAAGGAGATCGAGTCGTCGAGCCCCGCCTCCCAGGCCGCTTGCTGCAGTTCGCCGCTGATGTTCTGGAAGTCCGTATCGGCGTGAATGATGATCGCGTCCTGGTCGGCACTCCCGAGACACCCCGCAAGGCCGAGCGATCCGGCCGTGACACCGGAAGCCCCGGCTGCCTTGACGAACGTGCGTCTCGATACCCCGGAACGTCGTCTATTGCTCCCTCGACCCATCTCCTGCGGAGAGACGAATCTTTCCTATTTAGTTGTTTGGTATACCCATACTACGAGTGTTGTAAACCGCTGCTTGATGCGTGTTAGGGGGTGAACCTGTGGAGCGTCTGATTACACTCCGGACAGGCGAGGACGGCCCCCGGTTCGACGTTCCGGGGGTTGCCACAGCACCGACGCGGATCGCGCTCCTCGAGGAGCGACTCACAGACCGGACACCGTTCGAGGAAGGCCCGCAGAGCGCGGGCGGCGGCGAGCCGTTCGGCGCTTGATTGGCCCGGGATGCGCCCGTCGAGCGCCGCCACCGCGGCCAGCTCCGCGATCACGGCCGGCCGGGTCACCCACGCCTCGCCGCCCGCCGGCCCGGTCAGCACCACAAGCGGGTGCTCGCCGTCGAGTACCTCCGCGGTCGTCCCCTCCACGACCGCCTCGATCGCGTCGATCAGCTCGGTGTCGGAAAGCGCCCGCAGCCGCCGCATCTCCGCCCGCCAGTCGTCGACAAACGCCGCCGCGAGCTGGAGTCGCTCGTTCTCCGGGCGGATCACCCGCATCTCGATCAGCGCCGCGAGCGTTCGCTCGCCGAGGTCGTCGTCATGTCCGTCCGGAGCGAGCGACCCGGTCGCGGCGTGGTCGGGTTCGTCGGCCAGCGCCCGGTGGACGCGCCCGGTGAGCTGCGGGGTGTAGGGCACGAGATACCCTCGGAGCCAGATGGCTCCCGTCCCCGCGACCAGCCCCGCGAGGGCCAGCAGAGGCGAGAACGGAGCGAGGGCGAGACAGCAGACGAGGAGGATCACACCGTTGGCGGCGGTACAGGGCCAACAGCGGTTCGTCCCGATGTACTCCGGCCGGCGAAAGGTGGCGAGCGTGACCATCGGTGGCGGTTGTCGCGGCGGGGGTATCAGGGTTCCGTCAGGCGGGTCATGGGTGGAAGTCAGATGTCGGATCGCGCGGGCGAGCCAGCGGGTGCGCGATCCTGTGCGTAGACGTCGTCGAGCTGTTCGCTCAACAGCCGCTTCAGCCGCGCGGGGTCGGGCACGTTATGGAGCGTGATCTCGACCTCGCCGGTGCCCGCACTGGTGATGATCACGTCACCGTACGAGAGCGCGCGTTCGAGCACCGACTGGCTGAAGGAGGTGTTCTGGATCCGCTCGTAGCGGATCTGGGTGACGTCCCGCGAGACCAGCCCTTCCTTGTGGTAGACCTCGGAACTCGTGATGACGTAGCCCGTCGAGATCCGCCGGAGGTGTGTCAGCGCGATCAGCCCGAGGCCGGCGACGACGCAAAGAACGCCGACGATACCGTAGGAGTCGAGCGCCAGCGACCCGACGGTCCCGAGAACGACGAGCGCGACGCCGGCGGCGAACGTCCCGGCGTAGGAGACGAGACTCGGGTGGCCGGCCCACAGGATCTCCTCGTCGGGCCCGAGATCGAGCCAGTCGCTCCCGCCGAAGCGACGCGGTAGTTCGCTCATACCTGACAGGACGGTGGGAACGGCCAAGAGCGTTCCGCACCTCTTGACGGTTTCGCCGCCCTCATCGGTGATCCCCGGCCCGTTGGCCTCGACGGCGGCGATGGTCGATCCGGAGTTGGGAGCCCGACCTCGGACGACGCACTCCGTGGGTCAGAGGTCACCGGTCGCACGCGACCAGACCGGCGTTTTGGGTGCTTCCAAGCGCTCGATCTCCTCGTCGGTGAGCGAGATCGACACCGCCCCGGCGTTCTCCTCGAGATGGTCGATCGATCGGGGCCCGATGATCGGCGCGTCGACGACCTCCTTTTCGAGGAGCCACGCGAGACTGACCTGCGCAGGCGAGGCTTCCTTCTCGTCGGCGAGCTCGCGGACGGCGTCGAGCACCGCCCAGTTCTCCTCGGTGAATCGCTCGCGGGTGTGCTCGTCGGTCGCCGCCCGCCCCTCGTCGGGGTCGGCGTCCCGGTCGTATTTCCCGGTGAGAAAGCCCCCCGCGAGCGGGCTCCACGGGATCACGCCGACCTCCTGGTCGGCACACACGGGTAACAGGTTCTCCTCCTCGTGGCGGTCGGCGAGACTGTACTCCGGTTGCATCGAGACGAACCGTTCGTACCCGTTGAGATCGCTCTCGTAGAGCGCTTTGGCGAACTGCCAGCCCATCATCGTCGAGGCGCCGATATATCTCACGAGCCCTTCGTCGACGAGATAGCTGAGTGCAGAGAGCGTCTCCTCGATGGGCGTCGAGTCGTCCCAGCGGTGGATCTGATAGAGGTCGATGTAGTCGGTTCCTAACCTGTCGAGGCTGGCCTCGCACTGGTCGATGATATGCTTTCGCGAGAGTCCCCCCTGATTGGGTCCCTCGCCCATCGGGCCGTAGACCTTCGTGGCGATCACGAGTTCCGAGCGATCGAGGGACGCGATCGCGTTGCCGACGACCTCCTCGCTCTCGCCCCGGGAGTAGACGTTCGCGGTGTCCAGGAAGTTGATCCCCAGATCGAGCGCGCGGTCGATGACCTCCCGGCACTCTTCCTCGTCGTCGATCATCCAGGGTTGGGCGCTCCCGAAGTTCATACAGCCCAGACAGAGCCGCGAGACCTCCAAACCGGTGTTCCCGAGGGTAGTGTACTCCATGTCGTTGTCAGCGTCGTTCACGGTCGCCAATCGATACAGGCGAGCAAAAGGGTGGCGACGGTGCCGTTAGCGCTGGGACTCCCGGAGCACGAGCGGCCCCATCGCGAGGGTCCGCTTTGCGGAGGTCGCCACCCGCGCGATGTAACTGATTAGCAACAGGAACGGGATCAGCGTGATCGTCAGTGCCGCGCCGACGACCACGATCGTATGACTGATTCCGAACGTCGAGTTCGTGAGGGAAATCCCACTGTAAAAGCCAAGCATACTTCCGGCGACCAGAAGGCCTGGCACCGACGTGTAGAGGATCATCTGCGAGAGGTCCATCAGCGCCCACTGGAAGTACAGCGTCTTGATGTGCTCGCGCGCCGGGCCGAACATCGACAGCGTCGACTTCAGGTCGTCAAGGACCGCCATGTCCTCGTCGGTGAGATCCTCGGGATAGTCGTTCGCGATCCGTTCGACCTGGAAGATCTTGATGCCGTAGTTGTAGTTGAGCGCGGCGTTGAGCACCTCGAACGAGCCGAAGGTCGCACCGTTTAGCTCCTGGCGGACCTCCTCGGCGTTCTCGATCAGGCTCTCGGTGAACTCGTCGACCTCCGCCCGGAGTTCGTCGTTCCCGTTGTCGGTGATGGCGTCTCGAAGGGTCTTGGCTCGTCTGTCGGTCGCGCTGATTATCTGGCGGAGGAACGCCGAGGGATCGGCGGGGCTAGGCGAGCCGATCATCTCCTCGGTGTAATCACGAAAGTCCATCGTGTTGCTCATGCGCTCGCGCTGATCGCCGAGCGGCCCGTTTTCCTGGGAGATCACGATCTGGCTGATCGTGACGATCAGCGTCGTTCCGGTGATGATCGCGCTGATCATCGTCGAGAACATGTAACTGATCATGCTGTCCGAACGGAGCGTCGAAGCGAAGTTCGGGACGAACAGGTGTCCGATCACGACGAAGCCGACGAAAAAGCCGATCGCCAGCAGGGCCGTGATCAGCAGTCGATCGGCTTTCATCGTCGCCCAAAGCTTGATGCGGCTCTCGCTCGAGCGCGCCTGCATCGTGTTGGCGGTACCGATATCCGAGTCGTATTCGGACTCGATCTCGGTTTCGGTCTCGGCGTCGGCGTCGATGTCCGGCCCGGCGTCCGGGTCCGCGCTCATGTCGCTCCATCCTCGACCGGACGCTTGAAGACCAGATATTTCGTCCCGCCACCGGTGTACTCGACCGTCTCGACCAGTTCCCAGCCCTCCTCGCCGAGCGCGTTCAGCTCGGCTTTCGGGTCGCTGGCCTCCTTCTTCGTCGCCTCGCGGGGCGGCCTGAGCGTCTCGTACTCCCACCGCACTCTGTTCTGACTCATCGCTATATCGTATTCGCCGTGCTCTGGAAGGAAGTATCCAACCCTTGCACGACGCCGGCGTGTATCACTGGGAAGGGACGCCGTCGCGCCCGACGTGGATCTCGTGGGCCTCGATCCGCTCGAGCGCCGCGACACGCCCGCCGACGCTCACCGCCCCGTCGTCGGTCTCGACCGTCATCGTCGCGACCTCCTCGGTGTCCTCGAAGTCGACGCCCGAGACGCGCCCGCCGATCACGCGGGGCTCGCCGGTCTCGACGTCCCGGCCCTCGACGCTCGCGTAGAACTCCCCGCCGAGTTCGCGGATGTCCTTCACACAGCGCCGGATCGAGGCGTACTTTCTGGGGAACGGCCGCCCGTCGCCGTTCTCGGCGAGCGTCTCGGCGGTGGTCCACAACACGGTCCCGAAGAACCCGGAGACCAGAAATCCGAGCGCCGAGCGGTTGAAGATCACGCCGTAGCGGTCCCGATCGTCGCGGATCGCGTCCTGAGTGGCATACACCGAGTAGACGCCGTCGGCGACGGCGATCACGGGCGTCGTGATCCCGCGGCGGGTCCGAGCGACCGTCGAGACCTCGCCGTAAGGGAACTCCTCGGGCGAAGGCGCTTCGCTCGCGGGCGTCACCAGCAGTTCGATGCTGACGTCCGAGGAGAGCGCCTCCCGAAGGTCGTCGGCGAACCGATCGAGGAGATCGGGGGTCACCGAGAGGATGAGCTCGTACTCGGCGGCCTCGATCACTTCTTCGATGTTGCGCAGGATCGTCGAGCGCGATTTCACGAGCGAGACGGCCTCGGTCTCGCGGGCAGGGGCCGTATACCGCGCTTCGAGTTCGTCGACCATCTCGTCGAGCGAACCCCGAACCCGCCCGAACGCCTCCTCGGGGTCGATCGCGATGATCTGCATCGGGCGGGTCTCGCGCAGTTCGACCAGCCCGCGATCCGAGAGGCTGCGGACCGTGTCGTAGACCCGCGGCTGGGGGATGTCGGTCCGATCGGCGATCTCGCTCGC
>NZ_RDQG01000059.1 GCF_003697815.1 Halalkalicoccus subterraneus
TACGGGCAGGTCACGCTGCGGCTCGCACAGCTCAGAGAGATCGGCCATCCGGTCGAGAAGGTCGAACTCATTCTGATGGGCGGGACGATGACGGCGAGAAGCCACGACTACCAGGAGTATTTCGTCAAGCGCGCCCTGCAGGCGATGAACGACTTCGATCCGGAGAACCCCCCGGAACCGACCGAGGGCGAGAGCTTCGCTCAGGACCCCGAGGAGTACGAATTCTCGTATCTAGAGGACGTGATCGCCGCAAACGAAACCGGGAACGTCAGGAACATCGGGACGACCTTCGAGACCAAGCCCGACTGGTGTGACCCCGAGCAGATCGACCGGATGTTGGCCCTCGGCGGAACGAAGGTCGAGGTCGGCGTCCAGACGACCTACGAGCGAATCAACCGGGAGATGCACCGCGGGCACGGTGCGCAGGCGAGCATCGACGCCAACCGCCGGCTCCGGGACGCCGCGTTCAAGGTCGGCTTCCACATGATGCCCGGTCAGCCGGGCATGAGCCTCGATATGTGCCGCGAGGATTTTCAGCAGCTGTTCGAGGACCCGAACTGGCGGCCCGACTACCTCAAGATCTATCCGAACCTCGTCGTCCGGGGGACCCGGACCTACGACCAGTGGCGCCGCGGGGAGTTCGAACCGCTGACCAACGAGCAGGCCGCCGAACTCGTCGCCGAGATCAAGGCCATGCTCCCGAAGTACGTCCGTCTCCAACGGGTGCAGCGCGACATCCCCGCGGACTTCATCGACGCGGGCGTCTGGAAGTCGAACCTCCGCCAACTCGCCAGACAGCGCATGGAAGATCACGGCTGGACGTGTGACTGCATTCGGTGTCGGGAGGTTGGGATGAACGACGAGGAGCCCGAGTCGGTCGAACTCGACGTCATGACTTACGAGGCGGCGGGCGGAGTCGAGAAGTTCATCAGCTTCGAGGACCCCGAAAAGGACCTGCTTGTCGGATTCTGTCGGTTGCGGTTCCCGAGCGATCCGGTGCGCCGCGAACTCGACAACGCCGCGCTGATCCGCGAACTTCACGTCTACGGCAACGAGCTGGGTGTGGGGGTAGCGAGCGACGCCGACTGGCAGCACAAGGGCTACGGCCGCCGGCTGATGGAGCACGCGGAGGGGCTCGCATACGAGGCCGGCTTCGAGAAGGTGAGCGTCATCTCGGGGATCGGCGCGCGCGAGTACTACAAGCGAAAGCTCGGCTACCATCAGGACGGCCCGTACGTCTCGAAGCGGCTCTGAGGTCGGTAAGACGGTTATGCTCGATTCGGTATATCTGTCCGGATATGTCGTATTTTCGACGAAACGGTTAATATTACCTCGCGCTTGTATACTTCCACTGAACACTCACTCCGTGAGCGGTCAGCAAGAGGAAACCGATGAAGATCACGATAGCAGCTGGTGGTGTACGGAAACCGAGTGAACGGCGATGATATCGGAATCGATCAGATATCTCAGCGAGAGCGACGACGCGGTCACGACGGTACTGTTGGGCGGGATCATGACGCTCTTTGCGTTCCTGATCGTCCCGCTGTTCGCCGTCGCGGGCTACATGGTCCGCGTGCTGGACCGGACCGCGAAGGGCGAGAGCGAACCCCCGATCTTCGACGAGTGGGGAGCGTTGATCGTCGACGGCGCGAAGGCGAGCGCCATCGCGTTCGTCTACGCGCTGGTTCCGACGGCCGTTCTGGTCGTCTTTCTCGTGAGCGGCGGCCTGCTGGGCGCGTCCGGTAGCGACCTGCTGGGTGCGATCGGCGGGCTCACTGCGCTCATCGGCGCGTTCGTCTGGCTGGCGGCGACCCTGATGGTCGCCTACGCCGTTCCCGCAGCGATCGCGAACTTCGCAGAGACCCGCCGCGTCGGTGCGGGGTTCGAATGGTCGACCATGCGTCGGGTGCTCGTCGACCGGACCTACGCGACTGGCTGGCTGACGGCCTTCGCGATCCTCGTCGGCGGCGGGGTCGTTTCGACTCTGCTGAACGTCGTGCCCCTACTGGGGTTCGTCGCGAGCGCGTTCGTCGGCTTCTACGCCGCCGTCGCCGCCTACTACGTCATCGGTAGGACGTGGGGCGAGATGAACCACGCACCCCTCGCGGAACGACCCGCGATCCGCGGCCAGGCCGAGATCTGAGCCGCGAGCGAACCGTCTTTTTGTACACACGGAGCGTAGGACTCCACATGGTAGAGGACACCCTCTTCGAGTTCGAATCCGACCGAAGCCGCGAGGAGATCGCCGCCTATCTCAGAGCGCTCGCCGCCGAGTTCGATACTGATGGTCCCGTGACGTTCCGCGATGGCGAGTACGCACTGGCGGTAACGCCGCCGGCGTCCGCGGCGTTCGACGTCGAGGTCGAACGCGAGGACGGGGACGGGGGGAGCGAACTGGAGATCGAACTGGAGATCGAGTGGAGCGAAAACGGGACGGAGTCGAGCGCCGAGCGGGTCGAGAGCCTCGATCCGGACGTCGGAATCCAGTTCACCCCCGAATCCGACGACGGAGAACCGAGTCAGGGCCGTTTCGAGGTCTATCGGGACAGGGCCGACGAGTGGCGCTGGCGGCTCGTCCACCGGAACGGGAACATCATCGCCGACGGCGGGGAGGGCTATTCGAGCAAGCAGAGCGCGATCAAGGGGCTTCGGAGCGTCCAGCACAACGCGCCCGGGGCGCGGATCGAGGACGTGGAGTAACGGCGATATCCTTTTGCCGTCGGAATGAGCCACTGAGATCATGAACGGGGACACCCCGGGCGATCGACTGCGCGAGAACGCGACGGCGATCGCTTCTACAGTCGTCACGGGGATCTGGCTCGCCGCGTTGCTCTCCGGCCAGGGCTGGTGGCTCGGGGCGTTGATCCTCGGCTACGTGGTCGTCGTTCCGATCGTCGCGTTGCTCTTCGGCGACGAGAACGACCGCGAGGAGTGGTGGGACGACTGGATGGGCGACTCGGACGTCGAGAAGTGGTTCGGTACGAAGGAGGACTGGTTCGGTTCGTCCCCGCACGACGGGGACGATGAATCACTCGGGGACGAACCGCCGTCGAACCGGGACGCCCTCCAGACGCTCCGCTACCGGTATGCACAGGGCGAGCTCACCGACGAGCAGTTCGAACGGAAACTCGAACGACTGCTCGAAACCGACACCATCGAGAACGCCGAGGACCGCCGCCGGGCACGCGAGCGGCTGTACGAGCGATAGGAACGACAACGCCTTTTTCCTGTCACCCGCGAGTATCGCCATGGACCAGAAACGGGAGCTGACCAGCATCGATCTCGCGGCACTGGTCGGCGAGCTAAACGAGTACGAGGGGGCGAAAGTCGATAAGGCCTACCTCTACGGTGAGGATTTCCTCCGCCTCAAACTGCGGGACTTCGATCGCGGTCGGGTCGAACTGCTGGTCGAGGTCGGCGACGTCAAGCGCACCCATGTGGCCGTCCCCGAACACGTCCCCGACGCGCCGGGTCGGCCGCCGGACTTCGCGAAGATGCTTCGAAACCGTCTGTCGGGCGCGGATTTCGCCGGCGTCTCCCAGTACGAGTTCGATCGTATCCTCAGCTTCGAGTTCGAGCGCGAGGACGGAAATACGACGGTCATCGCGGAACTGTTCGGGGAGGGAAACGTCGCCGCCTGCGACGAAACCCGCCACGTCATCGACTCGCTCGAGACGGTGCGGTTGAAATCACGGACCGTCGCGCCCGGCTCGCGCTATCAGTTCCCCGACTCGCGGGTCAACCCGCTCGAGGTCGACGGGGAGACGTTCCGCGCGCTAATGGGCGACTCGGACACCGACCTCGTGCGGACGCTCGCGACCCAACTCAACCTCGGCGGGCTCTACGCCGAGGAGATCTGCTCGCGTGCCGGCGTCGAGAAGACCGTCACCATCGAGGAGGCCGACGACGAGCAGCTAGAACAGCTGTACGACGCGCTCTCGCGACTCGCGAGCGAAGTACGGGAGAAACGGTTCGACCCGCGGATCTACCGGGACGACGGGGACCTCGTCGACGTGACGCCCATCGCGCTGGAGGAGCACTCGGGCCTTGAAAGCGAGTCGTACGAACGGTTCAACGAGGCGCTCGACGATTACTTCTACGAACTGGATACGAGCGAGGACGAGGAGACCGACACGAGCCCCGAGTTCGACGAGGAGATCGAACGAAAGAAGCGGATCATCGACCAGCAGGAGGGGGCCATCGAGGGGTTCGAACAGCAAGCGGCCGAGGAACGCGAACGCGCCGAACTCGTCTACGCGAACTACGGGACCGCCGACGAGGTCCTGACGACGGTTCGAAACGCGCTGCAGGAGGGACGAAGCTGGGAGGAGATCGAGGCGACGTTCGAGCAGGGAGCCGAGGAGGGGATCGACGCGGCCGAGCGCGTCACGGGATTCGACCCCGAGAACGGCATGGTGAGTATCGATCTCGACGAGGCGACCGTCTCGCTCGACGTCCAGTCGGGCGTCGAGAAGAACGCCGACCGCCTCTACACCGAGGCAAAGCGAATCGAGGAGAAAAAGCAGGGTGCCGAGGAGGCCATCGCCGAGACCCGCGAGGAACTCGAGGCGCTCCGGGAGCGAAAGCGCCAGTGGTCGGAGGGCGACGCCG
Organism: Halalkalicoccus subterraneus; assembly: GCF_003697815.1. Classification (NCBI taxonomy): domain Archaea; kingdom Methanobacteriati; phylum Methanobacteriota; class Halobacteria; order Halobacteriales; family Halalkalicoccaceae; genus Halalkalicoccus; species Halalkalicoccus subterraneus. Next base: position 4,612 of record NZ_RDQG01000059.1, read on the forward strand.
ACGAGGAAGACGGCGGGGAGCCGGAAAACGTCGACTGGCTCTCGCGGGCCTCGATTCCCGTCCGAAAGAGCGAGGAGTGGTACGAGGAGTTTCGCTGGTTCCACACGAGCGACGGCTTCCTCGTCATCGGCGGACGAAACGCCGACGAGAACGAGGACCTCGTCAAGAAGTACCTCGACCGGGGCGACCTGTTCTTCCACACGCAGGCCCACGGCGGGCCGGTGACGATCCTGAAGGCTACCGGCCCGAGCGAGCCCGCAAAGGACGTCGACTTTCCAGAATCGAGCATTCGGGAGGCCGCCCAGTTCGCGGTCTCCTATTCGTCGGTCTGGAAGGAGGGTCGCTTCGCCGACGACGCTTACTCGGTCACTCCCGACCAAGTCTCGAAGACGCCCGAAAGCGGCGAGTACATCGAGAAGGGCGGGTTCGTGATCCGGGGCGATCGCACCTACCACCGCGATACGGAGGTGGGCGTCGCCGTCGGGATCACCTGCGAGCCGACGACGCGGGTCATCGGTGGGCCGCCCTCGGCGATCGTCCCGCGGGCCGAAACCACCGTCGAGGTCGAACCCGGTCGCTACGCCCAGAACGACATGGCGAAGATGCTCTACCGGGAGTTCCGCGAGCGGTTCAACGATACGGCGTTCGTCCGGAAGGTAGCCAGTCCCGACCTGATTCAGGAGTTCCTCCCTGCCGGCGGGAGCCGACTGGTCGAGGAGTGACGATGATTTATATCGGATCGAAAGACAGTTTCGCACGATGTTAGGCGACGCGATCGAGTACCCCGCTCGCGGCGATGACGCCCTCACGACGGTGCTCGTCGGTGGACTGCTGCCGGTTTTGGCCACGATGGTCGGGGTCGTCGGGCTCGTCCTCTCGGTCGTTCTCGTCGGCCTCGCGGTCCTCCCGCTCGCGTTGCTTCCGGGACTCGCGCTGTTCGGCTACTACGTCGCCGTTCTCCGGGGAGCGACCGCCGGCGACCCCGAGCCGCCGCGCTTTCGCGACTGGAAACGACTGCTCGTCGACGGCGTCCGGTTCGTCGCCGTCAGCGTCGCCTACGCGGTACCGTTTGCCCTCCTTCTGGGGGCCTTTCTCGCCGTTCTCGCCGCGAGCGAATCGGCCGTCGGGAACCCCGTCGCCGAGACGGTCGCCACCGTCGGTGCGGCCGTGTTCGCGCTGTTCGCGGCGGGCTCGTTGCTCGCCTACGCCTACCTGCAGCCCCTCGCGCTCGCGAACCTCGCTCGAGAGGGGGACCTGCGTGCCGCGTTCGACCTCACGACTCTCCGAAAAGCGGGCCTTTCGAGGGCGTATGCCGCCGCGTGGCTACTTGGGATGCTGATCTGGATCGTCGGCGGCGTGCTCGAAGGGACGCTGTGGCTCGTCGTCGTCGGCCTCTTCGTCGGTTTCTACGCCGACGTCGCACGCTACTACCTCTACGGCCGGGGGCTCAGTCGGGCGCTTTCGGAACCGAGCGACGGCGAGCGAGCGGCTTCCGAGGAACGAAGACGGCAGGATCGAACCCCCGCAATCGACGGGGTGACGGACCGCTTCGAGACGGGGACGATCCCCCGAATCGAGGAGCCCGACACGTTCGCGATCCGAACGGGGAAACGCGATCACGAACGGGGCTGGCCCGACTGGGAGTCGGCGTCCGACGAGCGACGATGAGCGAGCGCCTCGCCTTCCTTCGGGACGAGAACGCCGAGGAGGCGCTGCTGATCGGCTGGATCTGTCTGCTGGCTCACGCGGTGTTCGTTCCGTGGCTCCCCCTCGTGCCCGCGGTCGGCTACCTCGTCGCCGTTGCGCGTGCGGTGATCGGCCGCGAGTCCGCCCTGCCGCCCGTCGAGGTCCGCTCCCTACTGGCGGACGGGGCGGTCGCGAGCGCGATCTGTCTCGGTTATGGGCTAGTGCCGCTCGCGGTCGGCGTGATCACGGTCTCGCTCGCGAGCGAGACGACGGTCGATCCGGTGGGAGCAATGGGCCCCCTCTTCCTTATCGGGTCGACGATGACGCTGTTCGTCGTACTGGCGGCGCTGTATGCCGTTCCGATCGCGCTGTGTGGCTACGCCCGCGGTGGGATCGGGAGCGCACGGCCCGACGATTCCTTCGTGCGCATCATGGGTCGGGCCGCCTACTTCGTCGGCTGGACGAGCGCGCTGGTCGTCCTCGCAAGCGGTGCGCTCGCGGGGAGCGTCGTCGGAGCCGTTCCCCTCCTAGGACCGCTTCTCGCGGCGTTCGTCTGGTGGGTCGTCGCGCTCGCGTCGACCCGGCGACTCGCGGCCGGCTACCGCGAGTCGTAGGCGCTTCGGGAGGACTATTGCCCGCGAGCGCCGACTCCGTGTATGCGGATCAAGAGCCGACAGCGCGTCGAGGGCGGCAAGGAGCGTCTCACGCTCGTGCCCGAGCACCTCGACGACCTCTGGCATCTCACCTACGTCCTCGAACCCGGCGACCTCGTTTCCGCGGACACCACCCGCCGCATCCAGCGCGCCGACGACCAGATGCGCGACACCGGCGGCGAGCGAGAACCCATGCGCGTGACCATCGCCGTCGAGGACGTCGAGTTCCACAAGTTCGCGAACCGCCTGCGGGTCGGCGGCGAGATCACCTGGGCCTCCCGCGAGGACCAACTGGGCCACCACCACACGCTCAACGTCGAGGAACACGACGAGATAGAGGTCGAAAAACTCCTGAAGGCAGACCAGCGCGAACGATTGGAGGAGGCCGAGGAATCGACGGAGAACCCCGACGTGGCGATCGTCACCGTCGAGGAGGGCGAGGCTCACATCCACACCGTCGCCCAGTACGGCACCGAGGAGCGCGCGACGTTCACGGGCCCCAGCGGCAAGGGTGAGTTCGCCCGCGCGCGCTCGGAGCTGTTCTCACAGGTCGCCGACGCCCTCTCGCGGATGGAGACGGATGCGATCATCCTCGCCGGGCCGGGCTTCACCAAGCAGGACGCCTACGACTACATCGAGGAGAACACACAGGACGTCGCCGAACTGATCACGATGGTCGACACCTCGGGCGTCGGCGACCGCGGGGTTCACGAGGTCCTGAAGCGAGGGGCGGTCGAGGACATCCAGGCGGAGACGCGCATCGCCCGCGAGGCCGAGCTGATCGACGAGCTGACCCGTCGGATGGCCGAGGGTGCGAAAGCCGCCTACGGGATCGACGAGGTCGAGGAGGCCGCGGAGTTCGGCGCGATCGAGACGCTGCTCATCACCGACGAGCGCCTGCGCGAGGAGCGCGCGGGCTCGGGTGACTGGAGTGTGGACGTAAACGACCTGATCACCGAGGCCGAACAGAAGGGCGGCGACGTGGTGGTGTTCTCGAGCGAGTTCGACCCCGCCCAGCAGTTGGGTAATCTGGGTGGCGTCGCGGCGCTCCTCAGGTACCGTCTCCAGTAGTTTCGCACCCTTTTTCGCGCTTCGGATCCGAACACGGGCAATGGGAGAGACGACGTATAGCGTCGAGATCGTCGTGCCGGAGGACGCCGATTCGGAGCGGGCCGGGGAGACGGTCACGGTCGAGGTAAACGAGGACGACTACGTGCTCGCAGCCGCCCGGAGTCAGGACGTGTGGCTGGCCGCCGACTGCCAGCAAGGCTGGTGTACGACCTGCGCTGCGGAGTTGCTTGAGGGCGAGGTCGACCAGTCGGACGCGAAACGCTACTACGAGAGCGACGAGGCGGCGGACATGGTCCTGCCCTGTACTGCCAAACCCCGTTCGGATCTCAAGATTCGGGCCTTCCAGTACGAGGCGATGCTCGAACACCGTGCGGAGAACGACAACCCGCCGGGGAAGTCGAAGCTGAACTAGCGGATCGTCACGCTCAGGCCGTCCTCAGCCACGCGCACGTCGCCGTCGTAGGTCTGGGCGATGGAGTCGAGCATCTCCTCGTGGCGTCCTTCGGTGTGGGGGTACTGGTGGGAGAGATAGACGCGACCGATCTCGTGGCCTGCAAGGGCCTCGCCCAACTGCGTCGGCGTCGGATGGCCCGAGACGTCGACGTCGTCGGGGAACGAACAGTCGTGGACGAACACTGCAGATCCCTCGGCGAAGTTTGCGAGCCCCTCGAAGGCCTCGCTGTCGCCGCTGAACGTGAACACGCCGCGAGACTCCGTCCCGCGAGCCTCCGAGCCGGACTCGGAGACACCGTCGAACCGGTAGGCCAGACAGTACATCGAGTGGCGCGTCTCGTACCCCTCGACGTCGAAACCGCCGATCTCGAACTCGTAGGGGCCGACCTCCCGAACCGTGAGGTCGAGTCGGTCCTGCATGTACTCGTGAACGTCGAGCAGGCCGTCAACGAGCGACTTCGTCCCCCGCGGCCCGGCGATTTCGAGGTGCTCCTCGCCCGCGAGCCAGCGGGCCTTCAGTAGCGGGAGGAGGTCCGCGACGTGGTCGAGGTGGTGGTGGGTCAACAGCACCGACGAGACGCCCTCGTAGCCGACGCCCGTCCGTGCGAGCCCGTGAAGCGCGCCGCTCCCGCAGTCGACCAGCAGCCGCCCGTCGTCGTTTTCGAGCAACAGCCCCGTCTGAAAGCGTTCGCCGGTCGGCATCGCGCTGCCGGTACCGAGGAAAGTAACTCGCATACCGGTCGAGGGTGCGCCAGCGACGAAACGCCTTCGGTTGCCGGGTTCACTTTCACCGCGGTAGCCCAACGCACTTGACTGCCGGTCCCCAACTGCGGGCGATGGGAGCACGCGAGCGCCTCGCCGACCGGGGCGTCGATCTCGACCTGGCCGAGGACGCCGACGTCCTCGATTCGCTCTCGCCGGTCGTTCAGGAGTGGTGGATCGACCGGTTCGGCGAGTACGTGCCCGAAAACGGCGGCGTCTTCACCCCGCCACAGCGCGAGGCGATCCCGCTGGTCCGGGAGGACGAGAACGCCCTGATCTGTGCGCCGACCGGGTCGGGCAAGACGCTCGCCTCCTTCAGCGCGGTCATCGACGATCTGATCGAGCGCGACCGCGAGGACGATCTGGAGAACTCGGTGTACTGTCTGTACGTTTCTCCCTTGAAGTCGCTCGCCAACGACATCCACCGCAACCTCGACGTTCCACTTTCCGAGATCACCGACCGCCTCGCCGAGCGTGACGAGGACTGCGAGGTGCGCCACGCGATCCGCCACGGCGATACGCCCGACAGCGAGCGCCGGAGGATGCTCGAGGAGACCCCACATATCCTCAACACCACTCCCGAAACGCTCGCGATCCTGCTCAACTCCCCGAAGTTCAAGGAGAAGCTTTCCACCGTCGAATACGTCATCGTCGACGAGATCCACTCGCTGGCGGCGAACAAGCGCGGCACGCACCTCTCGGTGAGCCTCGAACGCGTCGAGGAGATCGCCGAGCGCTCGCCAACGAGGATCGGCTGTTCGGCGACCGTCGAGCCGCTCGATACGATCGCGGAGTTTCTCGTGGGATGCGAGGACGGCTCTCCGAGGGAGTACGAGATCGTCGACACACGGTTCGTCCGGGAGTTCGACCTCGAACTCGCCTGCCCGACCGACGACCTGATCCACACGCCCCGCGAGGTCGTTCAGGGCCGCTTTTACGAGGGGCTCCACGGCCTCATCGCCGATCACGAGAACACGCTCGTTTTCACCAACACCCGCTCGGGCGCGGAACGCGTCCTCCAGAACCTCCGAGAGCGCTTCGGCTACGACGAGGAAGACTCGGGCTGTCACCACGGCAGCCTCTCGACGGAGTCCCGCCAATCCGTCGAGGAGGGGCTGAAGGCCGGCGACCTGGACGTGGTGACGACCTCGACGAGTCTGGAACTGGGTATCGACATGCCCCACGTCGACCTCGTGGTGCAGGTCGGCTCGCCCAAGTCCGTCGCCTCGCTGCTCCAGCGGGTGGGCCGGGCGGGCCACCGGCTCGGACAGACGGTCACCGGCCGGGTGATCGCGCTGGACCGCGACGAACTGATCGAGTGTGCGGTGATGCTTCAGAAGGCCGAGTCTGGCTTCGTCGACCGGGTGTTCGTCCCGGAGAAGGCGATGGACGTCGCCGCCCAGCACGTCTACGGGATGGCGATCAACGGGGTGCGGCCCGAACGCGAGGTCCGCGCGACCCTCGAACGGGCCTACCCCTATCGGGAGTTCACTGATCGAGAATGGGAGTCGCTGATGGCCTATCTTACCGCCGACTACGAGGGCATGGAGGAGAAGAACGTCTACGCGAAGGTCTGGCGCGACACGAACGACCCGTCGGAGGGAGAACACCACTACGAGGAGCATCCAGTCGGAGAGCACCTGATCGGGAAACGCGGCCGACTCGCGCGGGTGATCTACATGACCAACATCGGGACCATTCCGGACTCGTTCACCTGCAGCGTCTTCACCCGCGCCGACAACGAGCGCGTCGGCGACCTCGACGAGAACTACCTCGATACGCTCGATCCGGGCGACGTGTTCGTCATCGGGGGTCGGCACTTCGAGTTCCGCTATCGGAGAGGGTCGAAGGTCTACGTCGACCCGACGAGCGCCCGTCCGACGGTGCCGACGTGGTTCTCCGAGCGCCTCCCCCTTTCGTACGACCTCGGTCGAGAGATACTGGCGTTCAAGCGCGAACTGCTCGAGCGCTACGAGTCGGGCGGTCCGCCCGCGGTCCGGCGGTGGCTCCGGGGGTTCCCGATCGACGACGACAGCGCCCGCGCGCTGGCGCGGATGTTCGACGAGCAAATCCGCTACGCGGGGCTCGAGAGCGTCAGTACCGATACCCGACTCGCCATCGAGGCGGAGCGCGACCGCACCGAGTACAAACGCCGGTACTACGTCCGGTCGGGATACGGGAGACGGTTCAACGAGGGGTTCTCGCGCCTGCTGGCGTACCGCTGCGCCCAGGAGGCCAGCGCCAACGTCACCGTCGCGGTCGCCGACAACGGCTTCACGCTCGCGATGCCGCTCAACCGGAAGGTCGATCTTCGAGGGCTGATCGAGGGGACCGACCCCGACGAGGTTCGCGACCTGCTACGGGACAGTCTGGAGGGCACCGACCTTCTACAGAGATATTTCCGAATTAACGCCACCCGGTCGCTGATGATCCTGAAACGCTACAAGGGATACGAGAAGAGCGCGAGCGAACAGCAGGTCTCGAGCGAGATGCTTCTGGGCTTTGCCGGCGATCTGGAGGAGTTTGCGGTCTTAGAGGAGACCTACCGCGAAATACTGGAGGACAAGCTCGCCGTCGGGGCGGTCGCGGACGTCCTTCGCGAGGTTCGCTCGGGAGAGATGGCCCTCGCGATCGACCGGGTCGACTCGCCATCGCCGCTCTCCTTCGGCCTGGCGACGCTCTCGGCCAGCGACGTGGTGCTCGCGGAGGACGAGAGCGCGGTACTCAGGGAGTTTCACGAGCGCGTGCTCGAATCGATCGACGAGGGCGAGCGCGCGGGCGACGCGTTGCCGGTCGAGGACTAGCGACTCGCCCACTCGACCATGCTGCCGTACAGCGGGTCGGCTTCGAGGGCCGCCCGCGTACCGACCAGCACCAGCGACTTCTTGGCTCGCGTGAGCGCGACGTTCAACCGGCGGTAGTCGTCGAAGATCGGTCCCTCCAGACCGGCGGGCGTGCTCGCGACGAACGAGACGAGGATCACCTCCTTGCTCGACCCCTGGAACCGGTCGACCGTGTCGACCGCCACGCCTTCGCGGACGCGTTGAGAGATCGTGGCGACCTGCGCGCGAAACGGCGCGATGACGCCGACGTCCTCGGGGGCGACGCCCGCCACGACGAACTGTTCAACGAGATCCGCGATCCGCGCGGCCTCCTCGCCGTCGGTGTGATCTCCCGAATCGCCCGCACAGTCGACGAACGTGACGGGATCGAGAAGCCCCTCGGAGAGGGCGTCCGTGGAGACGCCGTCGAGGTCGGCGATCCGCTGGGCGGCGACCTCGCCCGTTGCGGGCCTGAGCTTCCCGTCGTAGAACTCCTGTGAGGAAAACGCTTGAATCCGCTGGGCCATCCGGTACTGGCGCTCGAGCATGACGCCCGCGTCGGGATGCTCGCCGATCAGGCGCTCGAACAGCGACCGCGAGAGGTCCGCGACGTCCTCGGTCCCGTCGCCTTCGTCCTCACCTCCCCCGTCCTCGGACTGGACGACCGGCGGGAGCTGGTGGTGGTCACCCACGAGGACGAACCGATCCGCCCTGTTTATCGCCGCGAGCGTCGCGGGTTCGGTCAGTTGGGAGGCCTCGTCGACCAGCGCCACGTCGAAGGTCTGCTCGCGCATGACCCGCGAGCCACAGCTGGAGGTCGTCGAGGCGACCACGGGGGCCTCCCGGAGGGTTCGAGCGAGTTCCTCGGGATCGCCGCGGCCGTCGAGGCGATAGGACTGCATGTCCTCGCGCACGCCGTGTTCGGTGCCAATGCGGACGAAATCCGTAAAGCCCTGATCGGAAAGCGCCTCCAGGGCGTTGTCGACGGCGCGATTGGTGAACGCCGACAGCAGGACCCGTTCCCCACGCTCGACCAGCGCTCGAATCGTCCGGGCGATGGTGTAGGTCTTGCCCGTACCGGGCGGCCCGTGGATCAGCGCGAAGTCCTCAGCCGCGATGGCCCCGGAGACCGCGTCGTTCTGGGCGGCGTTGTTCCCGATGAACGTCTCGTCGACCTCGCCGAACTCGGGGATCGCGTCGCCGAACAGAAGCTCCTTCCGGCGCTTCTCGCCCTTCAGCAGGGCGTCGTGCAGTGCCGTGAGCATCCCGCTCGCGCTCATGTCGGAGGGATAGACGTCGAGTCGGCGGAGCGAGACGGGCTCGTCCGTGCTCACGACGACCTCGTCTCCTAACCGCTCGACGCGCGCCAGTTCGGCGTGGCCGTTGACCGGATCGCCGTCGCTCGCCAGCGCCACGTCGCCCTCACGGATCTTCGAGACCGCCCCGTCGTACCGGGCGCGAAGCTCCCAGCGCCCGTCCTTGCGGGGTTCCTCGCCTGTCGGTTCCAGATCGATCAGCGCCCGGTCGTCGTCGGCGCGCTCCTGTGGACTTTGCTCCCAGAGTTTGGCGTACTCGCGGTGGGCCGCCCGGCGCTCGCGTTCGATGGCGCGATACGTTCGGTCGAAGTACTCCCGTTCGCGTTCGGGGAGCGCGCTCGCGATCTTGCCGGCCTTCGACTCCTGATCGAGCCGCCCGGAGACGACCATGCAGGTGTCCTGCTCGAAGCAGTACTCGCACTTGGCGTTCGACTCGTAGCCCGTGGGCACCCCCGAATCGAACTCCATGGCCGCTATCTCGTTTCGGGTTCGCACGACGAACTTCAGGAGCCCCGAACCGATCGAGAACTCCTTGGCCGGCGAGAGATCGCCGGCCTCCTCGTTGCGGTCGAGTGCGGTGTTCTTCGTGTAGAGCAGGGTTCCTGTGTCGGGGGTCCCGCCGTCAGCCACCGCCTCGTCCCCGATGCCGCCCTGCTCTTCGAGCAAAAGGGCATAACAGGCCGCCTGGATCTTGTCCTGAAAGCGTGGTTCGCGATTGGTGTTCTTGCCCGTCTTGAGTTCGACCGGCATCCCGCGCCTGAGGGCGTCCGCCCGTCCCTTGATCCCGAACCGCTCGCTGATCAGGGTGTACTCGCTTCGCCACGAATCGTCCTCGCTCAGGGTGTCCTGCGAGAGCCAGCCGTCGATCGCACGCGCGTTCTGGCGAACTTCCTCCCGTACCTCCTCGAACTCGCGATCGAGCAATCCCAGTTCGAGTCCGGCTTCCTCGACGCGATCCGAGACGGCGTCCTCGAAGTCCGCACCCCGCAGGAGGTCGCCGAAGACCTCGTGGACGATCGTCCCCTTGACGACGGGGTAGTTGAGCGGAACGCCCGAGAGCTTGTTCAGGTAGTACATCCGGGGACACTGCACCCACGAGCGAACGTCGGTGACGTTCACCAGAAAGCCGGGCTCGACGATCACGTACGATTCGCGGGTGGTCGCGTACCCGGTCTCATCCTGCCATTCGGTCTCTTCGGCATCGGTGACGACCAGTTCCATGCCCGTTTCGAGATACTCGACGGTCTCTGCCCATTTACCCCACAGCGTGACCGAGAACTCGCCGTTGGTGGTGCGGATCAGCGGTTCGGCGAGGTCGCGCTCGCCGTGGCGGGTGCTGACGGTTCGGGTCTCGCCGGGCGAAACGACCGTTCCTCGGACCTGCACGGTCGAACCACGCCTGTGGAGCGAAAAACGCTGTCGGTTACCTCTGAACGAGCGGGACGTACGCGTCCATCCCGGCGGCCAGATCGGACGAAAGCGGGAGAGGCTGCCAGAACAGTTCGTAAACGAGCCCCGAGTCCTCGCCGTCGCCGTCTACCTCGTGGATCCACTCATCGCGCGACTCCGTGACGGGAAAGTGAAAGAAGTGTCGCGCGACGCGTTTGCCGTCCGCCCGCCGGTAGCGATCCGAGGCGAGGTGGTAGACGGGCCGGTCGTGGTCCAGTCCGGCCTCCTCGTGGAGCTCACGTCTGACCGCGCGGTCGGGCGTTTCGCCCGCTTCAATACCCCCTTTCGGGACCTGAACCCCGGCGTCGGGGTCTGCACGCTCACGAAAAACGAGGAGTTGACGGCCGTCGCCGTTGGCTCTCGTCACGTATGCGTAGGCCTTCTGGCTGTAGTCCGCGCCCGGACCGTACATACCTCCACTCTATTCGGGGAACGATATAAACCGTTTCGCCCGTGTCAGTTTCCCACATAGAACCGACACGTTCTTTCGATCCGCACGCCAACTGTACCCATGCGGATCCGCGAGTGGCAGGACATCCTGCATGACGTGATCGAGTCGGACGTGGAGGCCGACGGCTGGCGAGCCGTTGCGGGCGATCGCTCGCGGGGGCTCGGCGAGGACCTCTATCTGGGCCATCCCCGATCGGGAGTCTATCACCTGAAGACCTATGCGAAGAACCCCTTCTCGGTTCGGGGCGTCGGCGCGCGGGTCGCACGCAACCTCGACGACGAGATCGGGAGCTACCTTCCGGAGGGGGAGGACGGTCGCTTCGCCGTCCGGTCGTCCCCCGACGGCGAGGAGCACGCAAAAGAGCAGGCGAAACGACTCGAGGAGACGATCAAGGCCCACGCCGACGCCCCGACGACCCCCGACGCACTGTTCGAGGACGTGATGGGCGCCGTCGAGAGCCCCGCGTTCGGCCCGATGGAGTACGATTCCTACGGCCGACCCGAGAACCTCGACCGGCTCGCCGAGGACTTCGAGGAGGCAGACGAGCTACTGAACGCCGAACTCGACGAGCTGATCGGCGATGACGACGTCGACCGGGGCTTCCAGTAGGTTAAGGTCCCGCGGACCAACGCCGAGACATGAACGCCGAGGAGGTCGTGAGAGAGTACTACGACGCGCTCCGGGCGGGCGACCCGCTCGTCGAGTTTTTCGCCGCCGGCGACGTGGTGAAGGTCGGGATCTCCGAGCGGCTCGTCGGCTCCCAGCGAGTGGCCGAGGGCCTTCGCGAACAGACCGAGACCACGAGCGACTGGATCGTCGAGAGTCGGGACCTTCACGTCACGGAGCGCGAGTCGGTCGCGTGGTTCGCCGACACGGTGCGGATGGCCTGGACCACGGACGAGGGCGAGCGCCACGACTTCGAGACCCGCTGGAGCGGGACGCTCGAATGCGGGGATGACGGGTGGCAGTTCGTCGGGATGCACGTCAGCACCCCCCGGGAGATCTGATGGTCGGACCGATGAGCGACGAGGAGCGACGCGCCGGTTCCCAGCGGCTCTACACCGGCTTCGTCGTCCTCGTTGGACTGTCCGCGGGGATCATGGCGCTGTCGGGCGGCGCGACGCTTTCACAGGCCGCGCTCGTGACGGGTGCGGGGCTAGTGCTGGGCGGGGCGTTGGTGTGGTGGCTGGTCCGGATCGTCTAATCGATCCGTGCGAGCCACTTCGTCGGCTCGTCGAGTTCGTCGCTCGACGGGAGCGTCTCGGGCGACTCCCAGACGGCGCTCGCACCTTCGATCCCGCGGACGTCGGCGACCGTCTCGAAGAAGGCCTTGCCGCGCTCGTACTGGCGCCGTTTGAGTCCCAACCCGAGCAGGCGGCGCATGAGTCGAGCGAGCGGGCCGCCGCCCTGACGGCGCTCGTCGAGCTTCTCGCGGAGGTCGGCGTATTCGTCGTCGAACGCCCGGTCCATGATCAGCTCGGCGTAGCCCTCGACGGCGGTCATCGCCGCGTCGAGTTCGCGGAAGGCATCGCGGTCGAATCGACCGTTCGCGAGCGCCCCGATCCCCCGTTCCATCTCGCTTTCGAGATGCGTCGAGAGCCACGGTGCGGCCCCGAACTCGGCGGCGTGGGCGACCTCGTGGAAGGCGATCCATCTCCTAAAGCGGTCCTCGTCGACGTCGAGTTCGGTCGCCACCCGGCGGATGTTCGGGTGGACGAAGTACAGCGCGTGGTCGGCGTCGCCTTCCGCGAGGAGGAGCGGGTCGTACTGGCCCAGCACGTTCTTGCCGAGAAACGAGAGCATGAGCGTCGTCGAACCCGTGTTGAGGACGCGCGAGGCGTCGGGAAAGAACACGTCGGTGTGGGTTTCGATGGGGGCCATCACCCGCCGGAACGTCGAGACGTTGGCGTCGATCCAATGGTGGCGGTTCTGGATCTCGATGGTCTTCGGGAGGTCGAACGAGACCGCTGCGAGCTCGCGAATGGAGCGGCGCGCGGCCGTGACGTCCGCTCGGTAGCCCTCGACCTCGCCGTCGGTGAGTTCGAGCGAGCCTGGGGAGGTAACGTCCTTTGCGGCCGTGCCGACCGCAGCCCAGTCGACGGGGCCGTCGCCGGAGGCCCGTGAAATAGTGCGGAGACTGCGAAGGGGATTCACGCGGCTGTGTTGGGACCGCGCGGACAAAATGGTTCGGGACTAGTTCTCGTACTCGGAGAGTTCGACCTCTTCGTAGTCCTCGGCGACGTCACTCGTCGCGAACTTCTTCGTGGCGGCGGCGACGACTAAGAGGAACAGCAGCCCGATGACGAGCCCGAGGGCGCTCCCCGACTCCTCGCCGTCGACCTCTTCGTCCTCTACTTCGACCTCGGTCGGCGCTTCGTCGGCCTCGTCGAGCTCATCGAGCTCCTCTGTGTCCTCGTCAGTGGTTCGCGAGAACAGCCCGCTCGATTCGTCCTCGTCGTCGGTCGTCTCCTCGGCGGCCTCTTTCGAGCCGAACAGTCCGAGTTTCGAGCCCTTGCCCTCGATGCCGTCGACCGCTTCGGCGAGTTCGTTGCCGAAGCGGGGGCTGGGGCTGAACTCGAAGTTCTCGACGTTGATCTCGAACAGCGTCTTTTTCTCTCCCATACCCCGACGTGGGCCGACGGGACACTTAGCCGTTGTGGACGGTCCCAACGTTGATACGTGGGCGCTCGACAGACGGAGCATGGACGAGCGTCAACGCGAATTCCTCGACGAGCTGCTGATGACACCCTCGCCCTCCGGGTTCGAGGCTAATGGCCAGCGTGTCTGGACCGAGTACGTCCGCGGTTTCGCCGACGAGGTCCGTACCGACGCCTACGGCAACGCCGTCGCCGTCAGCGAGGGCGGTTCGACGTCGATCGCCGTCGTCGGCCACGCCGACCAGATCGGTTACATCGTCCGCCGGATCGACGACGACGGCTATCTCCATCTGGGGCCGATCGGCGGGGTCGACGAGTCGGTTTCTCGGGGCCAGTACGTGACCGTCCACGCTGACGAGCCCGTTTCCGGGGTGATCGGCCAGACCGCGATCCACCTGCGCGAGGGCGACGACGAGTACGACGAGATCCGCGATCAGAAGGTCGACGTCGGCGCCGACGACGGCGAGTCGGCCCGCGAACTCGTCTCCGTCGGCGATCCCATCACCGTCGAGTCCCGAGTCCGGGAGCTTCAGGGGACTCGGCTGGCGGCCAGCGGACTGGACAACCGCGTCGGGACGTGGACCGCCGCGGAGCTCCTGCGGGCGGTCGCGGACCGGAAGGGCGGCCCGACGGTCTATGCCGTGAGCACGGTCCAAGAGGAACTCGGCGTTCGGGGCGCGGAGATGGTCGGGTTCGATCTCGCGCCCGACGCCGCCATCGCCGTGGACGTGACCCACGCGAACGACGGTGCAGGCGCGCCCGCGGACCGCGGCGGCGACATCGAACTCGGTGGGGGGCCGGTGATCGGCCGGGGCAGCGCGAACCACCCGGTGTTGGTCGACGCCCTTAGAACCGCCGCCGACGAGGCGGAAATCCCCGTCCAGCTCGAAGCCCGCGGGATCGCGACCGGAACCGACGCCGACGCCTTCTATACCGCACGCGGCGGGATCGCCTCGCTGAACCTCGGGCTTCCGAACCGCTACATGCACACGCCCGTCGAAGTCGTGGACACCGACGACCTCGTGGGGGCGGTGGAGCTCCTCGCGGCGACGCTCGACCGGACGGCCGAGGACGAGCAGTTCCGCGTCGAGGTGTAAGTTCCGGTACGCTTAAGTGAGAATCGGGTGCGGATAGGGGTATGAGTGGACGACCGCTTGACGTACTCGAAGCGGCGATCGGCGATGTCGTGACCGTCCGACTGAAGGACGGCGAGGAGTTCGTCGGCACGCTGACGGGCTACGATCAGCACATGAACGTCGTCGTCGAACAGGACGACAACACAACGATTATACGCGGCGATAACGTCGTTTCGATAACTCCATGACTGGTGCAGGTACCCCGAGCCAGGGTAAAAAGAACACCACCACGCACGTCAAATGTCGACGCTGTGGTGAGAAGTCGTATCACTCGAAGAAGAAGGTCTGTGCCTCGTGTGGCTTCGGCAAGTCGGAGAAACGCCGTAGTTACGAGTGGCAGGGCAAGACCGGCGACAACTAACCGGATCTCACTTTTGCGTTTCTCGCCCGCTCAGCCACGCGTCCGTGCGATTAGCCGATCCCACCGACCGAGGATATCCACGAACATGCATACAATAGGCAGAACGAACTAATGGCGATTCAGCTACGTGGGATTTTTACTGCTGGGAGTGTATTCGACGTGTATGGATACGGGGCAGGCTCTCGACGGGCCGACCGAGAAATGCGGCGTCGTCGGCGTTGCCTTCCGGAACCGGGACGCCGCACGGCCGGTGTACTACTCGCTGTACGCGCTACAACACCGCGGCCAGGAGTCGGCGGGGATCGTCACCCACGACGGCTTCCAGCAACACAGCCACGTCGGAATGGGCCTCGTGGGCGACGCCTTTTCGAAGGGGGATCTGGACGGTCTCAACGGCCGAACGGGGATCGGTCACGTCCGCTATCCCACCGCCGGGAGCGTCGATTCGTCCTGTGCCCAGCCCTTTTCGGTTTCCTTCAAGAGCGGCTCGCTCGGGCTCAGCCATAACGGGAACCTCGTGAACGCCGACGAGATCCGCGACGAGCTCGCGGGAATGGGCCACGCCTTCACGTCCGACGGCGACACCGAGGTGATCGCCCACGATCTGGCGACAAACCTGCTCAACGAGGACCTCGTTCGCGCGGTCAAACACACGATGAACCGGATCCACGGGTCGTACTCGCTCGCGATCTCCCACGACGATACGGTCCTCGGACTCCGTGACCCCGAGGGCAATCGCCCGTTGTGTATCGGCAAACTCGAGGACGGCTACATGATCGCCTCCGAGTCGGCCGCGATCGACACCCTCGATGGTGAACTCGTTCGCGACGTCCGCCCCGGCGAACTCGTCGTGCTCTCGCCCGACGGCTTCGACTCCTACCAACTCGTCGAGCGTGAGAACACCGCCCACTGTTTCTTCGAGCACGTCTACTTCGCCCGGCCCGACAGCGTGATCGACGAGAACCTCGTCTACGAGATCCGGCGCGAACTGGGCAGACAGCTCTGGGCCGAAAGCGGGATCGAGACGGACGTCGTGATGCCGGTACCCGACTCGGGGAGAGCGTACGCCTCGGGCTACGCGGAGGCTTCCGAGGGCGTGGAGTTCGCCGAGGGGCTGATGAAGAACCGCTACGTCGGGCGCACGTTCATCATGCCGACCCAGGACGAGCGCGAGCGAGCAGTGCGATTGAAGCTCAATCCGATCCGGTCGACAGTCGAGGGTAAATCCGTCACGCTGATCGACGACAGTATCGTCCGAGGGACGACGTCGAACCAGCTCGTCTCGTTGCTTCGGGAGGCCGGCGCGACGGAGGTTCACATGCGCATCGGCGCGCCGCCGATCACCGCCCCCTGTTACATGGGGATCAACATGGCGACCCGCGAGGAGTTGATCGCCGCCGGCCAATCGGTCGATGACGTCCGTGAGGAGATCGGTGCCGACAGCCTCGCCTATCTCTCGATCGACGCGATCGCGGCGGCCCTCGGTGAGGACCACGACGACCTCTGTCTCGGCTGCGTGACGGGGGAGTACCCCTACGAGATCGACGGCGAGGAGACGGACCGCGATATCGACCGCCCGCAGGTCGGTGATCGGGGGCTTCCGGCCGACGACTGAGTCGAATCAGTAGACGACGTGAAGCAGCGTGTAGACGACGGCCCCGAGGCTGAAGGAGATCAACCACAACGAGGCGGCGATCCGACCGACCGTCGCGTGGCGCGTTCGGGGTAGCTCCGTCACCGAATGCGAGAAGGCGAGCAACAGGACGTAGTAGACGAGCGGGATACAGACGATTGCCAGCAGGATATGCACCCCCAAAAGCGGGAGGTAGACGAACCGGTAGACCGTCTCGGGACCGGGGAACGGTTCGGGGCCGCCTAAGACGATCAGCCGGTAGAGATAGAGGACGAGAAAACCGGCGAACAGCATCGTCGAGGCGATCATCGCGAACCGGTGGTTTTCGATCTCTCCCGTCCGAATCCAGTACCAGCCACCCGAGATGGTGAGGATCGCCGTCAGGCTGATGGCGGCGTTGAGATGTGGAATCGCGGTTATGACCCACTCGGGGGCCGCCGGTACGAGGCCACTGGGAACGTATCCGAGGGCGGCGCCGAAAACGAGCGCGAGCGAGAGTACGCTCAATACGCCCGTCAGTGCGGGTACGTGAGCGCGCACCTGCTGTTGCATACTCGACCGTGAGACCGCCGAACCCATAGCCGTTACCAACCTGCGTCGATAACACATAATTAAACCGTTATGAAAAGGTTAATAGGATTTAAGCACCGTATTAGAAAGTGAACACGATACGGAGACTACATTGGCATGAAAAAATCACTATCCCGTCGAGCCCTCCTCGGAACCGTTGGCGCAGCTTCCATCACGTTGGCTGGGTGTATGGATACCGAAAGCGACAACGGCAACGGCAATGGAAACGGCAACGACACTAACGGCAACAGCACCGGCGGCGGAAACGGCAACGAGACCGACAACGAGACAGACAACGGCGGCGAGCCAAACGAGGCCGCCCAGGCCGCTGCGACGGAGTACGGCGAGGTCCTCGACGATTTCGAGGCGATCAACTGGTACGCGCTCAGGGACGAGCAGATTTCTCCCGACGACAACCAGGCCGTTACCGGCAACCAGTCGATGTCGGTTCAACTCGACGGGAACGTCTCGACCGTTGCGTGGTCTCCCTCCTCGACGCTCGACCTCACTGACCAGTACCTCTCGGCCGCGGTGAAGGTGAACTCCCCGGTGGGGGGGCGCCTCTCGCTTCACGTCCGTGCCCCCGGCGGCGACGACTACGTCACCTCGGCCCGCCGGCTGCCGAGCGCCGTCGATCAGTGGTTCCGGGTCGACTTCGGGTACACCGTCGGCTACGGCGGCCCCGATTTCTCCCAGGTCCAAGAGCTCCGCTTCGAGATGGTCGGTCCCGAGGGCAGCCCGGTCGATTACCGGATCGACGACCTCCGGACGACGCCCGCCAAAGACGAGAGCAACGTCATTCTCGCGTTCTACGGCGGGCTCGAGGAGCACTACGAGACGGTCTTCCCGCTGCTCGAGGAGCGCGGCTGGGTCGGCGCGCTGGGGATCTCCCAGGACCTGCTCAACACCTCGGGACGGCTCTCGACCGAGCAACTGCGGGAGATGCGCGATGCCGGCTGGGACGTCTGTTCGTATCCCATGCACACTGGCGACCTGACCCAGTACGGGATGGACGAACAGCGTCGGATCGTCGAGAACAACCGCGATTACCTCGCGAACCGCGGGTTCGAGGAGGGGTCACAGCACTTCTTCACGCCGCGCAACCGGATGAACAACGACCTCCTGAACGTCCTGCGGGACACCCACGAGACGGCGTACGTCTTCGGGGCGTGTTCCAGCGGCATTCCGCCGACGGGCCGACACACCATCTCCGCGATCAGCGGATCGAGCTACCAGAGCACCCGCAAACCGATCCTGCGCGCGGACATCCACAACCAGGTGGTCGTTCCCTACTTCGAGACCATCGGCGAGGAAGGAATGAGCGTCGAGGAGTTCGAACAGCAACTCGACCGAATCGAGGACAACAGCTACGGCAACGGGCTCGAACCGATCACGCCGACGCAGTTGCTCGAGAACTACTGAGGCGACTTCGGGCGACGACGTTTCGAGATTCGCGACTCGATCGGCAGGAATCCAGTGGAAGAGTGGGCCGTAACGGGGAGTCGATTGGTCTCGTGAGAAACCCTGTCGCTGATTGTGTGGCGTCGAAAGGATTGTGCGTGGGTGATGTCCGCGAAGGGACCGGACGGGTGTACCGACCGGCCGTCGGACGAACCGACGGAATCACCTGCATCGGTTTGCTCGGCGGCGAGGCCGCCTCACGTTTCGCGGCAGAGCCGCGCGTGCGATGCGTGGGACCGGATTTGAACCGGCGGACCCCTACGGGACAGCGCCCTCAACGCTGCGCCGTTGGCCTAGCTTGGCTACCCACGCTCGCTG
>NZ_RDQG01000060.1 GCF_003697815.1 Halalkalicoccus subterraneus
AGTGTCGTTGCTGTCGTCAGTGTCGTTGCTGTCGTCAGTGTCGTTGCTGTCGTCAGTGTCGTTGCTGTCGTCAGTGTCGTTGCCGGCGTCGGTTTCGTTACCAGCGTCGTCACTTTCTTCGGTCAGATCAACAGAGATCTCACCGCTGTTTATGAGGTTTACGGACGCGGATAATGTGTAATCCTCGTATCCGTCAGCGGTGACTGTAACGTCTGTGATTTGATCATTGGCGACATCGCTAAAGGTAGCGATACCGTCATCATTAGTTTGTTCGTCGTTCTGTCCTATCGCAACGTTCGCGTCCGCGACGGGGTTCCCGTCGTCATCCGTGACGGTAACCGTAACCCCCACCTGTGCCGCCGCCGCGCCCGCAAACGCTGCGGACATGGCGAACACGGAGAGGACCATCAGGGTGGCAAGGAGTACCGCTTGTCCCTGCTCGCGTAGTGTGTGTTCTTGGTTCATGTTTCGTTTTGATCGATCGACATGCTTTCTCACCCGAAGAACCCATGGGGGCCACCGATTGGGAGATACTCGCGCTGCCATTGGGTAGGGGTGATAGAATTAGGTAGTGTACTTGTAATAAGTTTTGTGAGTTTAGTTACGAAATATTATGTGAATGGTCGACGTAGCCCCGCCAACAGGACGGACCCGCCGGCTGGCTCTCGTCCGGCAACGCTCTCTCGCGATGTCGGGTGTGACGGCGTACCGGCCGCTATCGGGGCGATCGCCCTCGCTTCGAAGGGGTTATGTGTCGTCTCGACCTGAGATCCGACAAGAGTATCCATGTCAGATAAACCCGCCTCGATGTACCGGGAGATCTCGAAACAGCCCTACACTCGACGCGAGTACATCACGGGCATCCCCGGATCGAAGATCGCACAGCACCGTATGGGAGACCGCGACCGCGACGCCGAGGACTGGCCCGTCCAGATCTCGTTGTACCTCGACGAGGAATGTCAGATCCGAAACGGCGCGCTGGAAGCCTCCCGGCTCGCGATGAATCGCTATTTGATCAAGGAACTGGGCGAGTTCAACTACGCCGCGATCCTCCGGAAGTTCCCCCACCACGTCATCCGCGAGAACAAGCAGGCGACCGGTGCGGGCGCGGACCGTGTTTCGGACGGGATGCGCCAGGCGTTCGGGAAGATCGTCGGTACCGCCGCTCGGATCGAGAACGGCGAGCGCGTCTTTACCATCTGGTGTGAGGTCGAGGACGCCCCCGTCGCCAAGGAAGCGTTCCGGCGCGCGTACAACAAAGTCTCGCCGCCGTGTACCATCCGCGTCGAGCGCGGCGAGGAACTGCTCGTCTCGTAAGTGCTCACGCTCGCGCTCTCGACGCGCGCGGAGACCTACGACCGACTCGATCGGGACCTCCCCGAGTACGGTATCGAGGTCCGTCACCTCGAAACGACCGGCCGAACCACGCTGATTTCTCCCGACACGACCCTCGCCGAGGAGGTCGACGTCGGTCTCGTCTTTCCCTCACGGCTCGTGGAAGGCGGCGTCGCCAGCGTGCTCGCCGACGTTCCGTGGGTCAACGACCGCGAAGCGATCGTGACCTCGCGGAACAAAGCCGAAGTGCTCGCCCGTCTCGCCCGCGCGGGTGTTCCAACTCCCGAGAGCGTCCTCGTCTCGAACCCGGTCGGGCAGGGGGAGCTTCGGGCGGTTTTCGAACGTTTCGACCCGCCAGTGGTGATTAAACCGAACTCCGCGACCCGCGGAACCGGTATCGCGCTCGCACACGATCTGGACTCGTTTCTCGGAATCTGTGATTACCTCTCGTTGATCCACGAGTTCCCCGCGACCGACGACAAATCGTTTCTCATCCAGGAGTACCTGCCCGAAGCCCGCGATTACCGTGCGATGATCGTCGACGGAGAGTACGTCGGCGCGGTCGAGCGTGAGGGGACCGGTTGGAAACACAACGTCCACGCGGGCGCACGTGCAACGGGTGTGGCACTTCCCGGCGATCTGCGGAGACTCGCGGAACGGGCCGCGAACGTCCTCGGGATCCCGTTTCTCGGCGTCGATCTGCTCGTTTCGGAGGGGCGGGCGGTCGTCTCGGAGACCAACGCCCGGCCGACCGTCGACGAGGCGACCAAGTACGAACCCGACTTCGACGACCGGCTTGCGAAACTGATCCACGCGCGTACACGGAACTGAGATCCGCCATGGTTGGGCGCACGGCGTGGCCCTGATCCCACCAGTGGCTTCGAGTACGGCCGCTCGCGGGACGACTACAGCCATTATTTCAACGGGATCCCGCGGGCGAGGTCGGCCCAGTCGCCAAACTCCACCTCTCCTCGGTCGGACTCCGGCGGTACGTCCGGCGAGTCGACTGGGAGCGGGTGATCCGAGTGACCGCATCGACGAGCAGGTCCCGCAGATTCACACGAACAGGTACGGGACGCTATCGAGTCGCTTCGATGAGATGCCGCGAAAAACGGAAAAACGGGGCCGGGTCGGACGCGCTCAGGCGCTGTCGTTGAACGTGTTGTTCTTCGAGAGGGGCGCCTCGCCGGGCTCACCGCGGACGAAGTGACCCGCCGGGTTGACCTCGCCGTCGCGCTCCATGCTGAGCAGCTCGATGAACCACGCCTCGTGGTCCATCTCCTCCTGGAGGATGCGCTGGGCCATGTCGTAGGTCCGGGGGTCACATCCCTGGGTCATGTCACAGACCTCACTCCAGGTACGGATCGCACAGCGTTCGGCCTCGAGGAGCACTTCGAGGATGTTCTCGGGCTGGGGGTCCTCGGGCAGTTCGGCATGCGGACAGCTCGCACGGTCCATGAAGTCGGTGATGTCCTCGGGGATCTTGCCGTCGAGTTCGTAGACCCGCGGCATCACGAGCTCGAAATGCGCGCGGTCCTCCAGTCGCGCGTCCTCGGTGATCTCCTTGTAGTCCTCGTTGCCCGCCAGATGCGTACGGAGGTTCGTGTAGTAGTAGTACGTCGAGAACTCCGCGCCGATCGCGTCGATCAGCGTCTCGCGGATCTCCTCGGGCTCACCGCCACGCTCCCGAATGACCTCCATACCAACGCGCTGACTGGTGTCGCCGGGCTGAACGCTACCGCTTCCGTGTTCTTTCTCACTCATGGTTTTCCCAATCGAACACAGGGTTTTCGTCCACTTAACTCTTGGTTCGGAATTGTCTATTATAGTTTTCTACTATGAAAATTTAATTTGATTTTCGCGAATCGGCTCAGCGTGAAGCGACGAGAGGCATGCTCTTCGCCCCCGCCGAAAGCGCGGGATAGCGGTCCTTTGCTGCCTCCGCGAGAGGATAGGTGTCGTGATAGGGATCGACGTCGCGGTCCCGTCCGACGACCGTTCCGATGGCGTCGGCGATCGATTCGTAGTTCTCGCCGACGATGTCCTGAATGAGCACCGGGAGGCCGGCCCGCTCACAGAGTTCGTTCGCGGCAGCACGGCCGGCGTAAACCCGTTTCTCATCGCTATCGACGAACACTAACGCGAAGGGCACCGCCTCGAACTGCGCGGCGAGAAAGTCCTGGGCGGGTTCGTCGTACCAGGGGATCGCACCGACCCCTCGGACCCGCCGCAGCGCCGAGGCGGCCGCAGAACAGAACGGACACTCGCCGTCGTAGATCAGTACGCCGTGATACGCCGGTGTTTCTCCATCGCCCATGACCGCCGATTGGGCTCGTGGCGGGTTAACCGTTTTCTCGGTCAGTCGACGTCGATCGCAGCCGAGCCATCCGCACGTGCGAGGACCACTTCGAGGATCCCGTTGTTGTAGGTCGCGCGCGCGGAGTGTTCGTCGACCTGTCCCGGAAGCGTCACCCGTTCGTCGTACTCCCGGCGGTCGTTCGCGGCGCTGATGGTCAGGGCTTTTCCGTCGCAGGTCAGCCCGATGTCCTCCTTTTCGACGCCGGGGAGGTCAGCGATCACCCGGATCTCCTCGTCGGTCTCGTGGATATCGACGTGCGTGTCGCTGCCGAACCCGGCGTCGTTGACCTCGACGCCGCCGCCCATCACGTCGTTCATCATCCGCTCGATCTCGCGGAAAATATCGTCGAACGGGTCGTTGCGGTCGTCGCGTCTCATACCTCCGATAGGCCCCCACGTGTCAAAAGGGTTTGTGGCGTCAGGGTGTCGGCGACGGCGCCGGAACCGACCGTGGGTCGGGCAGGCCGATTCCGAGGTGCTCGTCGGTCAGAGCCATGCTCTCTTCCTTGCCCGCGATCCCGGCCATTGCCCGGATCGCGTCGACGTTTTCGGGGATCACGTCGCTCTCCTGATGGATCGCCTGGAACATGTAGAGCTCGGAGCCCTCGACGTTGATCGACTCGCCCCAGACGCAGTTCTCCCAGAGGTCGCCGCGCGGCCGTCCCCGATCCCGTGCGAACTCCCGGAGCTTGCCGGTGCCATCGATCGCCATTCCCTCGTCCACGACGAAGATCCGCGATTCCTCCGCGAGCAGTTCGTGCACCGCTTGGTCGGTCGGCTCGCTCTCGAGTTCGATGTTTAGACTGTGCATATGCATCAGCGTCGCGGGGACCTTCAGCCCCATCGTATCGATCGAGAGGTCGGGAAAAATGGTGTTGACGTCGGGACCATGGTGGGAGGGCACGGCGATGGGATCGGGAAGGATGTCGTTGATCGGGCCCCGGCCCGTCTGGTCGGGATCGCCGCCGCGGCGGACCAGCGTCGCGCGGACCTTCTCGACGCCGTAGTTCTCCTCGAGGGGCGCGACGAGCCGCGAGAGCCCAGTCGTGTTACACGAGACGACGCGAACCGCGTCGGCCCCCTCCGCGTCCTCGAAGTTCGCGCGGGCGTTGAAGCTGGTGTCGACGAGGTCGTCGCTCTCCTTGCCCTGAACGATCGCCGGGACACCGGCGGCCTCGTAGCGCGTGAGGTTCTCAGCGCCGATCCCGCCGGGCGCCGCATCGACGATGACGTCACTTTCGGCGATCAGGTCGTCGCTGGTCCCCGCCACCTCATACCCCGCCGCGCGAAACGTTTCGACCCGATCGCCGATCGCCGAATAGAGTGGATAGTCCCGTTGTACCGCGCCGTCGGCACCGAAATCCGGACTCGCCTTCGCGACCCCACAGACCGTCATGTCCGGCTGGGCGGCAACCGCGTCCGCGACGCGCTTGCCGATGGTGCCGTACCCGTTGATTCCGACCTTGAGCATACACGTGGTCGTGGACCCTCGAAGGGAATAATATTTACGAGTTAATTGATAAGTAATTAACTCGGCGTCGAGTAACTCGTGGCTCCGTCGGCTTGGGGAGGGGCTAAGTGGTTGGACACGAACGGGATAGGAGCGCAGCGACGGGGCGCCAACTCGGTTATGCACCCCCTATTCGTCGATCGACGCAAGACTCTTGGCACATGCGCCCGATAACTCGAATATGAGTAAGAGCTTCGAGGACGAACCGGTGCGGGTGGGGCTGAACGGGTTCGGACGGATCGGCCGGAACGTCTTCCGGGCCGTCATCGACACCCCGGAGGTCGAACTGGTGGGGATCAACGACATCATGGACGTCGAGGACATGCGCTATCTCGCGAAGTACGACACAGTGCAGGGTCGTCTCGACGGGCTCGAACTCGACGGCGAGAGTCTCGTGTACGAGGACGATAAGATCCCGACGTTCAGTGAGAAGGACCCGACCCAGCTCCCATGGGACGAACTCGACGTCGACGTGGCCTTCGAGGCGACGGGAATCTTCCGCACGCGTGAAGACGCCGCTCAGCACCTCGAAGCCGGTGCGGACAAAGTGATCATCAGCGCGCCGCCGAAGGGCGACGAGCCGGTCACGACGATCGTTTACGGCGTCAACGAGGACGAATACGACGGCGACGACGTGCTCTCGAACGCCTCGTGTACGACCAACAGCGTCGCGCCGGTCGCGAAGGTGCTCGATGAGGAGTTCGGCATCGAGTCGGGCCTGCTGACCACCGTCCACGCCTACACCGGCACGCAGAACCTCGTCGACGGTCCCTCGGGCAAGACCCGCCGCGGCCGGGCCGCCGCCGAGAACATCATTCCGACCTCGACTGGCGCGGCTCAGTCGACCACCGAAGTCCTGCCGAACCTGGAGGGCAAGCTCGACGGAATGGCGATGCGCGTGCCCGTCCCGAACGGCTCGATTACCGACCTCACGGTCGATCTGGAGGCCGACGTCGGAGCGGAGGAGGTCAACGAGGCGTTCCGCAACGCCGCCGACGGTGATCTGGCGGGCGTGCTCGGTTACACCGACGACGAGATCGTCTCAAGAGATATCCTCGGGCTGCCCTTCTCCTCCTACGTCGACCTCGACTCGACGCTCTCGGTCGAGGGCGGGCAGGTCAAGGTGCTGACCTGGTACGACAACGAGTTCGGCTTCGCCAGCCGAATGCTCGACCTCGCGAAGTACGTCGTCGCACAGGACGAGGAGACGCGCACCGAGGAAGCGGCGGCGTAGGACCGGCCTTTATTATCACGGTCGACCACCCTTCGATCATGTTCAAGACGCTCGACGATCTGCCCGAGGAGGGGCGCCTGCTGGTCCGGATCGACGTCAACTCGCCGGTAGAGAACGGCGAGGTCCAGGACAACCGCCGGTTTTCGCGCCACGCAGAAACCCTGCGAGAGCTCGCCGACGATGGCTATACTCTCGGGGTTCTCGCCCACCAGGGCCGACCCGGTCGAGACACCTTCGTCTCGCTCGAACAGCACGCCGAGATCCTTTCGAGCCATCTCGAACGCGAGATCCAGTACGTTCCCGACACCTATGGAGAGGACGCTCTCGAAGCGATCCGGGACCTCTCCGGCGGCGAGATCCTCCTGCTCGAAAACGTCCGGATGATCGACGAGGAGCTCGCAGACCGCACGCCCGAGGCCCACGCGGACAGCGCGTTCGTCGAGACCCTTTCCGGGGAGTTCAACGCCTACGTCAACGACGCCTATTCGACAGCGCACCGGGGCCATGCCTCGATCGTCGGCTTCCCGCAGGTGATGGACGCCTACGCGGGCCGGGTCATGGAGGCCGAGTACGAGGCCAACTCCGCGATTCAGGAGCGGGAGTTCGACGGCCACGTCTCGATGGCCCTCGGAGGAACCAAGGCCGACGACCTCATTCACGTCATGGAGCGCGTCGACGACACCGTCGACACCTTCCTCATGGGCGGAATCGTCGGCGAACTGTTCCTCCGGGCGGCAGGCCACGACGTGGGTTACGACGTCGAAGATACCGATTTCTTCGACGAGCAGTGGGCAGAACAGGAGGACACCATTAGAGAGCTGCTCGACTCCTACGGGGATCGGATCCGGCTACCCGTCGACCTCGCCTACGAGGACGACGCGGGCGAACGCGCGGAGGTCGCCGTCGAGGGCGTCGAGAAGGGGACCTCCTTCCTCGACGTCGGATCGGAGACGGTCGGTGAGTACGAGGCGGTCGTCGCCGACAGCGAGGCGGTCTTCGTCAAAGGGGCCCTGGGCGTCTTCGAGGACGAGCGCTTCGCCGACGGTACCGTCGGAATCCTCGAAGCGATCGCCCGAACCGACTGTTTCTCGGTGGTCGGCGGGGGCGATACGTCGAGATCGATCGAGATCTATGGGATGGACGAGGGCGACTTCTCGCACGTCTCGATCGCGGGCGGGGCGTACGTCCGAGCGCTGACGGGCGAGTCGCTGGTCGCGATCGAGGCCCTGGAGGAATAGGCGAGTGGTCGTCGATCTCGCCGTCCCGGTCGCGCTGCTCGCGGGATCGGTGGTCGGCCTCTGGTTGGGTGCGCGGCTCTTCGTCGGGAGTGCGGCGTCGCTCGCCCGCCGGCTCGGGATCTCCGAGCTGGCGATCGGACTGACCGTCGTCGCCGTCGGTACCTCGCTGCCGGAGGTCGCCGTGACCGTCGAGGCCGCCCTCACGGGGGCCGGCGACATCGCGGTCGGGAACGTGATCGGGTCGAACGTGTTCAACCTCGCGTTGATCCTCGGGTTCCTCGCGCTGTTCGGTGCCATCACGATCCCCCGCTCGCTCGCCCGGCGCGACGGGATCGTCCTGTTCGGCGCGAGCGCGCTCGCCGCGCTCGCCCTCGTGGACCTGCGTCTCGGGCGACTCGAAGCCGCAGTGTTGGTGTTCGCGCTCGGGGGCTACCTGTTCTCGCTCGCGCGGGCCGGTGGGGCTCCGACGACGGAGGGCGAAGACGGGCCGTTTCGTGCCCGCGACCCGGTTCTCCTGGTCGCCGGGCTGGCGCTCGTGCTCGTAAGCGGTACCGTGTTGGTGGATGCGGCGGTCACCCTCGCGCGGGCAGCCGGGATCTCCGAGTGGGCGATCGGGGCAACCGTGGTCGCCGCGGGCACTTCGACGCCGGAGTTCGCCGTCTCGGTGCTCGCGCTCCGGCGCGGTCAGGTCGAGGTCTCGGTGGGCAACCTGCTCGGGAGCAACGTCTTCAACGCGTTGGGGGTCCTCGGGATCGCGGGGCTCGTCCGGCCGCTGACGATCGACCCCGCCGCCCTCTCGGAGCTGGGCTGGCTGCTCGTCGTCACCGGGTTCGTGACCGTCTCGCTGTGGAGCGGCCACCGCCTCTCCAGAGCGGAGGGTGGCGCGCTCGTCGGCTCCGAACTGGCGCGGTGGGCGCTCGGCTTCCTCCGGTGACCGCCACGACTAACCCCGCCCCGGACGACCATCCGGCATGGACCTCAGACCCGCCGCCGAGACGGCGATTCGGCAGTGTATGGACCTCCAGCCCGACGAGTCGTGTGCCATCGTTACCGACGACGAGCGCGAGCCCATCGGCGCGGCACTCTACGAGGTGGCCCGCGGAATCACCGACGACGCGGTCCTGCTCAGATACCCGCCGGGACCACAGCACGGTGCCGAGCCGCCCGAACCGATCGCCGCGGCGATGGCGAACGCCGACGTGGTGCTCGCGCCGACCTCGAAGAGCCTGAGCCACACTCGCGCGCGCGGCGCGGCGACCGACGCGGGCGCGCGGGCCGCCACGCTTCCGGGGATCACCGAGGAGGTATTCACGACGGGTCTGGACGCCGACTACGAGCGCATCCGCGAGGAGTGCGACCGGATGCTTGAACGGGTCGCCGGTGCCGAGGAGCTCCGCGTCACCTCCCCGCAGGGGACGGATATCACCTTCGAGCCCGGGAGCCGGGAGTGGCTCTCGGACACGGGAATCGTCCACGAGGCGGGCGGGTTCTCGAACTTACCAGCAGGAGAAGTGTTCGTCAGCCCCGAGAGCGCCGAGGGAACCTACGTCGTCGACGGGACGATGCACCCCCATGGACTGCTCGATGGCGAGATCGAGATCACGGTCGCGGACGGCTCCGTCACCTCGGTGAGCGATCCCGACGTTCGGGCCGAACTGGAGGAGGCCGAAGCGGAGGTCGGTCGGGACGCCTACAACCTCGCCGAGTTGGGGATCGGGACGAACCTCGCAGTTACGGAGCTCGTGGGAAGCGTCCTCCTAGACGAGAAGGCGGCCGGAACGGTCCATATCGCGATCGGGGACGACGCGGGGATCGGCGGCGACACCGACGCGCCGATCCACTCGGACGGGATTCTGCGCGAGCCGACCGTATACGCCGACGGTAAGGAGATCGAACTGCCACGGCCCTGAGCACAGACGACTTTTATAGCGCGATACACTATTCGTCTTCAATGAGCAACACAGCGAGTCAGGTGGCCCTGCCGTGTCCCTCGTGTTCGCCCGAGGAGCGGACGGTCCACGAGGTCCTGAAACCCGACGGGCAGGCGACCGTGCGGTGTACGGCCTGCGGGCACACCCACAAGACGAAGATCGAGGAGGAAAACGACGTGGAGATCGACGTGATCGTCTCACAGGACGGCGAGTCCTTCTCGGCGAACGCCGAGGTGCCCGAGGGCGAACAGTTGGCCGTCGGCGAGGAGTTCGTGCTGGACACCGAGGAGGCGATCATGCTCGTGCGGATCACGAGCGTCGAGGTCGGCGAGGAGCGCCGCGAGGAGAGCGCCCCGGTCGAGGAGATCGAAACGCTGTGGACCCGCGCGGTCGACAACGTCTCGGTCAACCTCACCGTCCACCCCAACGAGAAGCGCGAGGAGAGCCGCAGCGTCAAGCTCCAGGTGCCCGGCGACCACGAGTTCACGGTCGGCGACCGCGAGGAGATGGGCGACGAGGAGTTCGTGATCACGGGGATCCACGTCAAGCGCGACGCGACGGGCTACCACAAGTCGAAACTCGACTTCGAGGGCGACACCGTCCACGCGAAGGACGTCAAACGCCTGTTCGGCGAGGACGACTCGTCGACGGCGTGGTCGGTCTGGTAGGCATGTACGAGGACGAACGCGAGGCGCTCGCGGATCGGCTCGCCCGTCGCGAGGGGCTCTCCGAGCCGACGGTAGCGGCGATGAAGGCCGTGCCGCGCCACGAGTTCGTCCCCGACGCCGGCAGTGACGCCTACGCGGACCGGCCCCTACCCATCGGCGACGACCAGACCATCAGCGCGCCCCACATGGTCGCGATCATGACCGAGCTGCTCGACGCGGGGCCGGGCGACCGAGTACTGGAGATCGGTACCGGTTGTGGCTACCACGCCGCGGTCACCGCCGAGGTGGTGGGCGCAACCAACCTCTTCTCCGTCGAGTTCAGCTCCCGACTCGCCGAGCGGGCCCGCGAGACGTTGGAACGGATCGGCTACGGCGGGATCAGTATCGAAGAGGGTGACGGCCGCGAGGGCTGGCCCGAGGGCGCGCCCTACGACGCCGCCTACTTCACCTGTGCGGTCCCCGAGATCCCTGCGGCAGTGATCGCGCAGGTCACAGACGGCGGGACGGTCCTCGCGCCCGTCGGCGACGGTTCCCAGCGCCTCGTACGAGCACGCATCGAGGGCGGGACGATCGCCGAGCGAGAGACCCACGGCGCGGTCCGGTTCGTCACGATCCGGGGCTGATTTGTCGGCGGCACTCGACGAGACGGCATGGAGATGGACCACGAGGAGCGGCTCCTGCTCTGGGCCGCCCGCGAGACGGACGCTCGAGGCGCTGTTGACCGAGGCCGAGACTCCCGGCGACGTCGCAGACGCGACGGACGTCACCGAGCGGGCCGCCCGGATCGTCGTGCGGGCGCTCGCCGACGACGGCTATTTCGAGCGAGTCGACGGAGGCTACGAGCCGACCAACCGTGCGCTCGGCTTCCTCACCAAAACCGACGTCCGATCGATCGGCTCGGCACCGCACGCCATCGACACGCTCTCGCGGTGGTTCGCGCTCCCCGAGACGATGGAGACGGGCGAGGTGCCCGACCCGCCCGAGAACTGGACGCGGAACTTCATGGGCGCGATGGCGAGCGTCGATTCACAAACCGTGCGAGCGAGCGTCACGGCCGCCGAACACGCCCGACCGCGCCCCGACCGCGTGCTCGACGTCGGGGGCGGGCCCGGAACGTTCAGTAGGGAGTTCGCCCGTCGGGGTGCGGCGGTGACGCTGCTCGACCGGCCCGAGGTGCTCGAGGTCGTCTCGTCCCTGCTCGGGAACGAGCCGGTCGATCTCGTCTCGGGGGACGCGCTCGAGGAGCTCCCGTCGGGCTTCGACCTGGTCTTCTGCTCGCGGATCACCCACGTGTTCGGCCCGGAGGAGAACCGTCGGCTGTTCGGGAACTGCTACGACGCACTCGAACCGGGCGGCGCGATCGTCTGTACGGACTTCGTGCGCGGGCGCTCGCCGCGCGCGTCGACCTTCGCGGTGAACATGCTCGCCCAGACCGAACGCGGCGATACCTACACCGAGGAGCAGTACAGCGACTGGCTCCTCGAGGCGGGCTTCGAGGGGCCGGCGATCCGTGCGGTTCCGGGGACCGAGATGCAGGCAATCGTCGGCCACAAGGGGTAGTTTCGCCGGTCGGTTTCCCATCCAAGCGCGCGATTCATACCGCTCGATCACCCAGGGCGGGTATGGACCCCGCAGTCCTGCGCGAGGACATGGTCGACAGCCTCGAACACGAGGCCAAGGCCGCCCTCGACACCGAGCGCGTCGCGCTCGCGATGCGTGACGTTCCCCGCGAGCCGTTCGTCGGCGACGAGCGCGTCGCCTACGCCGACCGCGCCACCGAGATCGACGGCACGACCGTCCTCGCACCCAGCACCGCCGCCCGCCTGCTGGACGCACTCGACGCCCGCGAAGGCCACTCGATACTGGTCGTCGGCGCGGGCGTCGGCTACACCGCCGCGGTGCTCGCGGAGATCGCCGGCACCGAAAACGTCCACGCGGTCGACATCGACCGAAACATGGTCTACACCGCCCGCCGAAACCTCTCGGAGACGGGCTACGGGGGCGTGCTGGTCGATTGTCGCGACGGCTCGCGGGGCTTTCCCGAGTACGGCCCCTTCGACCGGATTCTGGTGGAAGCCGCCGCGATCCGCCCGCCCCGAGCACTGCTCGACCAGCTCGCCGAGGGGGGCCGCCTCGTCATGCCGATCGGTACGGGGGGCCAGACGCTCACCGTCCTCGATCCGGACGGCGCGGCCGTCGAGCGGATCTGTCCGGTCGCCTTTCGACCGCTGTTGGTCGAGGGTCAACAGCCCGGTCGACTCGAGCGCAATCGCACCGAACGCGAGGAGCGCGAGTTCGCCGAGCGCGACGCCCAGCGACGAACCGGCTGGGAGCGGGAGTGGATCGACTGGGAACGCGGTCGGTAGAGCCGGTAGCGATAAGTCCTCACCGTCAGATGGGTCGATATGGTCCGGTCACGGGGTGATCCGCGCGTGCTGTTCGTCATGAACCTCCTCCTCTCGGCGGCGTTCTGCTATCTCGTCCTCCAGGGCCTCGACTTCGTCGGCGTCGTCAGGTTCTCGTGGGTCCTGTTCGCGGGCACGACAGCCGTTTTGATGGCGATCACCCACCTCGTGACGCGGTGACCCGACAAAGCGCGCGGCCAGAAAGGACATCGTGGACCGGATGTAAACAGTACTATATGTCGGATGGTGATACAGGGGGCAAAGGCGTCGTCGATCACGGCCCCGAATCGTTTCGCGACGTCGTTGCTCGTCCGGCGGTCTACACGCTCGACGTTCACACGCCCGAACAGCGTCACATCGAGGGAACCGACGCGTTCGTTCCCTACGACGCTATCCACGAGCATCGGAATCTCTTACCCGAGGAGGACACCCCGATCGCGGTCTACTGTCGCAGCGACGGGATGAGCCGCGAGGTCACCGAGGTTCTTCTGGGGCTGGGCTACGAGGAGATTCACCACCTTGCGGGCGGGATCCGGGCGTGGAAGGAGGAGGGACTCTCGCTCTCGGAGCACCGATTCGGCGAACCGGGCGTTCGTGCCGACGTATAGAGAATTGAGTCGTCGGTTCCGAGTTCGGTCGTGCTCACGACGCGCTATCGCGGTTGCTCGTGGTTGAGATCAACAGAAGCGCCCGGAGCGGGATTTGAACCCGCGTCACGACCGTGACAGGGTCGTATGATGGGCCACTACACCATCCGGGCGAACGCATCTCCTCCTTTCCGACTTGCAGACTTAAGGCTTTCCAAACGACGGGACCGTGCGCCGGGTACCCAAAACACTCATTTTCGAGCCGCTCGTAGATGGGCTATCAGCCACGGACTCAGTCGAAGCTCGTCCGTCGCTTCCGTCCTCTTGGCGGCCCGGTGAGCCGTGGCCCCGGTTGTTTTGGCAACACTTAAATGCCTGCCCTTGTTACGTGCCTGTAGTATCTCGTGACAGCAGCTTCTCTCGCCAGCCAGCCGTCGGATAGACCACACACATGGACGTAAGCGAACACACACTGGTACCCGAGCACACACTCATCGACGAGGAGGACCTCGATGAGGTGCTCGAAGAGTACGACATCAAACGCACAGACCTACCGAAGATCAAACGCACCGACCCCGCGATCCCCGACGAGGCGGAGGTCGGTGACGTCGTGAAGATCGTCCGCGAGTCCCGGACGACCGACCGAGCCGTCGTTTACCGACTGGTGATCGACTAATGGATGGAACCGCCCGCCGCACGATTTCCGAGGAGTACTTCTCGAAGGAACGGCTCGCCGAACACCACTTCCGGTCGTTCAACGACTTCCTCAACCGGGGGATGCAGCAGGTCGTCGACGAGAAGGAGACCATCGACACCGACATCGGCGACAAGGAGGGCCAAGAGCCCGTCTACGTCGAACTCGGTGACGTCCGGGTCGTCACGCCCCGCGTTCGGGAGGCTGACGGGAGCGAGGAACTCCTCTATCCACAGGAGGCCCGCCTGCGAAACATCACCTACTCCGCGCCCGTCTTCATGGAGATGTCGATCGTCAAGGGCGGCGAGGAGGAAGAGGAGCGCGTCGTCGACACGACCGAAACCAAGGTCGGCCGGATGCCGATCATGGTCGGCTCCGATAAGTGTAACATCGCCGGCTTCTCCGACGAGGAGCTCATCGACATCGGCGAGGACCCCGCCGACCCCGGTGGCTACTTCCTGGTCAACGGTTCCGAGCGCGTCCTGATGACCAGCGAGGACCTCGCGCCCAACAAGATCCTCGCGGAGTACGACAGCAAGTACGGCGACGAGATCCAGGTCGCGAAGACCTTCTCCCAGCGCCGTGGCTACCGCGCCTTGGTGCTCTGCGAACGGGGCCGCGACGGCCTGCTCGAGGTCTCGTTCCCGAGCGTCTCGGGCTCGATCAACTTCGTCACGCTCGTCCGAGCACTCGGGCTCGAATCCGACGAGGAGATCGTCCACCGGGTCTCCGACGACCCCGAGATCGTGAA
>NZ_RDQG01000061.1 GCF_003697815.1 Halalkalicoccus subterraneus
GCGTATCGCGGTCTGTTGGAGTTCCTCCTCGCCCTCAACCCCGCCCTTGGGGAACTCCCAGTCCCCCGGGCGGCTCTTGAGGAGGAGGTACTCGCGCCGTCCGCGCGTATCCCGAAAGAGGATCGCGCCGGCGCTCGTCGCATCTACCGTCATTGCTGTTTATACCCCGTCGGTAGTTAAGAGAATATCGGAGTTCGGACATCCCGTCCTGCCGGCGGCTGAACGTTTAACCCGTGCGAATCGAACGGTACGGTATGGTCACCTCGCTCAAGGAACTCTATCACACGCTCCGACAGGTCCAATCCCTCGTCGCCGCCGAACGCGAGGGGTTCGACCTCGCCTCGCTCTCGCCCGCCGAACGCGTCGACCTCTGGCGTCGCGGGTTTCTCAGTCCCTCGGCCGCCCTCTACGAGTTCGAGCGCTACGGCTACGACGACTACCTCACCGACTACCAGCGCTACGTCAAGACGCGGGGTATCAACGGCCGCTTCGGCTACGCGCTCGACAACAAGTTGCTGACCTACGATGCGCTGAGCGGGTTTCCCGAGCACCTCCCCGCCCTCCACGGACTGGTTGAGAACGGCCGCCTCAGGTCGGTGTCGATCCGCGGAGAGCGGGGCCCGACTCGCCCGGTCGTCGAGTGGGTCGCCGACCGTCCGGTCGGGGAGACGGTCGTTCTGAAGTGGGTGCTCGGCGGCGGCGGGCACAACGTGTTCGTGCTCACGCGCACCGACGGGGGCTACCGGCTCAACGGCGAGGACGTCTCGCGGGCGGCGCTGGAGGATCGCCTCGGGGAGCTCGACGAGTACGTCGTCACCGGGTTTTCCGAGCAGGCGGCCTACGCCGACGGGATCTACCCCGAGGCGACCAACAGCGTCCGGGCGGTGACGATGTGGGATCCGGCCACGGACGAGCCCTTTCTCGCGCGGGCGGTTCACCGGATCGGCACCGACGAAACGAAACCGATGGACAACTGGACCCAGGGCGGGATCAGCGCGCCCATCGACGAGGACGGCGTGCTCGGGCGGGGCGCTCACTACCTCGCCGAGGGCGACCTCGAACGCCGCGAGACCCATCCCGACACCGGCGCGCGGATCGCGGGCGCCGCGGTCCCGGGCTGGGGGGCGGTCCGGGAGGAGCTGTTGGCCGTCGCGGATTCGGTTCCCCATCTCCCCTACGTCGGCTGGGATCTCGTAGTCACGGAAGACGGCGAGTTCGAGGTCATAGAGGCGAACAACTACCCCGGCGTGAAGTCCCTGCAGGTCCACGGACCGCTCTGTGCGGACGAGCGGGTCGAGCGGTTCTACCGCGCACACGGCGTGCGGTAAGTCGGACGACTTTTGATGCCTGCGGTCGACAGTAGTCGATAGACCCCATCCATGACCTTCGTCACGAAACTCACGCTCCAGAGCGGGGACCGGGCCGTACTCGAACGCGTCGTCGACGGGATCGCCACGACCGTCGAGCGAAAGGGCGCCGAGATGAAAGGGCCCCATCCGAGCCCACCCGAAACGCTCCACGTACCCCAGCACAAGCGGACTACCGGCGGCGAGAGCTTCGATCCGTGGTCCTACACCGTCTATACGCGCACCATCGAGATCGTCGGCCACGACGAGGTCGCCCGCGGCGTGATGGACCGGTCGTTGCCGTCGGGCGTCCACCTCGGCGTCGAGGTCGAACGGGTCCGCCCGCTCGGATCGAGCTAGATTAAGTAGTCCCCGGTTCTCGACTGGGGTATGAGCACTGACCACCTGATCGAGATCAGGCGTGACCTGCACCGCCACCCCGAACCCGCGTGGCGCGAGTTCTATACCACCTGCCGCATCGTCGAGGAACTCGAACGGATCGGCGTCTCCGATCTCTACGTCGGGCGCGACGCGATCGATACGGACGAGCGCTTGGCGGTTCCCGACTCCTCGGAACTCGTCGAGTGGTTCAACCGGGCACGAGAGGCCGGCGCGAAGGAGGACGTCCTCGAACGCCTCGACGGCGGCTACACCGGCTGTGTCGCCGTCATCGAGCGCGGCGAGGGCCCAACGATCGGCCTGCGGGTCGACATCGACGGGCTGCTACGCGGCGAGAGCGAGGCCGACGAGCACGTTCCCGCCGCGGAGGGCTTTCGCTCCGAGCACGAGGGCGCGATGCACGCCTGCGGGCACGACGCCCACGCGACCATCGGGCTTGGCGTGATCGAGGCGATCAAGGAAAGCGACTTTTCGGGCACGCTCAAGGTATTCTTCCAACCCGGCGAGGAGATGATCGCCGGCGGGAAGGCGATGGCAAAGAGCACGCACCTCGCCGACGTCGAGTACCTGTTGGCCCTTCACATCGGTCTGGATCACCCCACCGGCGAGGTCGTCGCGGGGATCGACGACTTCCTCGCGGTCTCGCACATCCATGCGGAGTTCTCGGGCGAACCCGCCCACGCCGGCGCCGAACCCGACGCCGGCGAGAACGCCGTCCAGGCGATGGCCGCCGCCGTTCAGAACCTCTATGCGATCCCGCGCCACCACGACGGGGCGACCCGAGTGAATGCGGGCCAGGTCGGCGGCGGCACCGCCTCGAACATCATCCCCGAGTCCGCCCACATCGAGGGCGAGGTCCGCGGGCAGACGACCGAACTGATGGAGTACATGCGAGAGCGCGCCGACCGCATACTGGAAGGTGCCGCCGCGATGCACGGCTGTGCGGTCGACATCGAGACGCGCGGCGAGGCCCCGAGCGCGAGAAGCGACGACGCGCTGGTCGAGGTCGTCGGCGCGGTCGCACGCACCACGCCGGGCGTCGAGACGGTCCTCGATCGCGATGCGCTGGGCGGCAGCGAGGACGCCACCTATCTCATGAGGGAGGTCCAGAAAAACGGCGGGTATGCCTCCTACGTCGGAATCGGTACCGACCACCCCGGCGGCCACCACACCGCGACGTTCGACGTCGACGAGGCGAGCATCGCCATCGGCATCGACGTGATCGGTCGAGCTATCGAGGAGATCGCGGCGACCCGCCCGTAGACGGCGGACTAGCGGACGAGGTTCGGGGACTGTAGAACGCGAAAACAGGGGATTGGAGTCGTTTCTACCGACCGATCACATGTAGCCGAGATCGCGTAGGCGCTCCATCAGGTCCTCCTTGTCCTGGGCGCGGCCCGCGCGCTCGGTGGTGTTGTCGAGGTCCTGGAGCCACGCCGGCTCCTCCTCGCTCTTCTCTGTGCTGATCTCGCTGCCGAGCGACCGGAAGCCCTCGAAGTACTTCGGCGAGATCGGGATATCGTCCTGGGAGATTCCCTCGGGGAGGTCGTCGTAGCTCTGGGGGACGTGGCCCTCCTCGGGGTAGCCCTCGACGGTCTCGGGCACGACGACGTACCAGAAGGCGTCCCAGACCGCCGCCTCGTCGAAATGCAGGATGGGCTGAATCCGATCGTGGGGCGGGTAGATCTCGGGGTCGTGACGCGGGCTGAAGAACGTCTCGTCGGCCCGGGCCTCCTGTTCGTCCCACCGAACACCGGAAATGACGCCGTCGATGTCGTTCTCCTCGAGGGCGTTGTTCAGTGCCACCGTCTTCAGCAGGTGGTTGCCGACGTAAGTGTCGAGCAGGAACGGGAAGGTCTCCTCCTCGTATTCGAGCAGGTCACGCACGTGATGGCGGTTCTGCTCGTTGAGCTCCTCGATTTCGATGTCGTCGCCGGGTTCCAGATCATTGGAATCGACGTACGCACCGACGTCGTCGTTGCGCGCGTAGATCACGTCGAGGTCCCACTGGTCGGCCCACTTCTCGACGAAATCGTGGATCTCGTCGAAGTGCTGGTAGTGGTCGATGAAGACGGCCGGGGGAACTTCCAGATCGAACTGCTCTGCGACCTCCTTGATGAAATAGAGAGTGAGCGTCGAGTCCTTGCCGCCGGTCCACATCACTGCGGGGCTCTCGTACTGTTCGAGCCCCCGTCGAGTGACCTCGATCGCCTTCTCGATCTTCGTATCGAGCGTCGGGTACTCCTCGGGCGCTTCGCCCTCGCCGTCGCTGTAGTCGACGTCCAAGTAGTCGGGAAATCCTTCGGGCATGGTGTACGCTAATGATATTTAATTAGGACGCACAAAGGGTTTACGACCCATCACGAGGTGTGGTGACGGGGTGCGTGATTACGAGATGAACTTGTTGTCGCGCCAGTTGATCCCGTTTGCGGGGGCGGTCTCCTTGCCGGGCCCCTCGACGACCTCGACGGTCGCGGGTCGTTTCTCGCCGTCGACGATCTTGGTCGCTTCGAGTTCGCCGTTTCGCTCGGCGATCGCCGTCAAGGTGCCCTTCTCCGCTTCCTGTGCGATCGCACAGAGCACCTCGAACATCGGAAACTGCAAGGCCGTGTTCTGGAGGACGGTCTCGCGGTCGCCCTTGAACGCGGCGAACTCGACGAGTTCCGAGGGAATCTCCTCTTCCTCCTCACCCCAGGCCGGGGGCGCACCCGGCCCGGTCTCGGGTTCTTCCTCGTAGACTCGGGTTTCCGCGACGCTCGCTTTCAGCTGGGCAGTGGGAGTGTACTTGCTCACCGCTCCCTCGCGGGCGACGGATTTGATGATGAGCGTGTTGTTTCGCCTCGTGATGTCGATGTCCTCGATCTCCTCCGGCAGCTCCGGGTCGGAGTCGAAGTACTCGGTGACATCCTCAAGGGGGAGTTCCAGCGTCGAGTGAAGTTGATATACGCGCCCTGACATTGTGTATGGATGGTTCTCTTCGGGTGGTTATCGATCCGTGGCTGCGCCCGTGCAACTGACAATAAGTGCTCCAGACATATATGGCCTTCCCCCACAAAAAGCTACTGCCTGCACTCCGTCGGGAGCTACTCGGCGTTCAGCGCCGCCGCGAGCTCGCCACGTTCGTCCATCTCGGCCAGGATATCGCTTCCGCCGATGAACTCGCCGTTCACGTAGGTCTGGGGCGTCGTCTCCCAGCCGCTGTGATCGGAGAGCGCCGCCCGGTACTCGTCGAGCGATTCGAGCGTATCGACGCACTCGACGTCCTCGCGGTGCTGGGTGATGAGGTCGAGCGCACGCTGTGAGAACCCACACTGGGGCATCAGCCGGTTGCCCTTCATGAACAGCACTACTTCGTTCTCCTCGATGGCGCTGTCGACTCGCTCGGTGACATCGTCCTGCGAGAGACCGCTGTTCGGTTGGAACGTCATACCCCTCGTAGGGAGCGAGCGGGGAAAGCGGTTTTCCTCCTATTCGTCACTACCGACGGGGATGACCTGCACCAGCGAGTAGACGGGAACGCCGTCGATCTCCTCGACGCCCTGTTTGTCCACGAGGACGACGCAGGCGACGGGCTCACCGCCCTGCTCGCGGATCGCGTGGATCGTCTCCTTCATCGTGGTGCCGCTCGTGATCGTGTCGTCGATCACGTAGCACTCGCGGTCGCGGATCGCTGCGAAGTTCCGCGAGAAGCTCCCGCCGAGTTCGTCCATGTCGCCCTCCTCCCACTGGTGTTTACGGGGCGCATAGGTACAGAGGTCCGTATCGAGCTCCCGGCCGACCATCGTCGCAAGCGGCGCGCCAGCCTTCTCGATCCCCACCGTGAGATCGATCTCCTCGCCCTGTTTCCCCAGGAGATCGGCCATCGCCCGCGAGACGTACGAGAGGCGGGCGCTGTCGCGCCCGACCGCACTCCAGTCGACGTGGATGTCGGCGGGCTTGCCGCGCGGTTCGGGTTCGGCGGGCGGTTCGGCCTGTCCGCTTCGCTCGACCAGCCAGCTCGCCGTCTCGCGCGAAACGTTCAGTTCGTCGGCGATCTCACCCTTCGAGAGGCCCCGCTCGGCCAGCTCGGCGGCGCTCTCGATCAGGTCGTCAACGTTCTTCATACGCGGAGAATTCGACGGCCGTTTTTATAGTCGTATCGTCATCCGCGAACGCCGCCTCCCAGTCGTCGAGTCCGTGAACGCCGGTCACCAGCGAGTCCAGAAATTCGTCGGGTAGCGAGGCGAGGCTGTCGCTTGCGGCCTCGAAGTGGCTCACGCCCGAGTTGACGCTCCCCACCAGCGCCTTGTTGTGGAGGACGAGCTCCTCGTGGAGTCGTCCCCCATCTATCTCGAACTCCCAGGCCTCGGGGACTCCCAATAGCGCACCGACGCCGTTGGGCGCGAGCGCGTCGATCGTCTGGAAGGCGTGTTTCGCGTAGCCCGTCGCCTCGTAGACCAGATCCATCCCCTCGTACTCGGTAGGGAGTTCGTCGACGGGCGTTTCGCGCGAATCGACGTAGGTCGCGCCCAGCTCCTCGATGATCTCGATGGTTGGATCCGGGCGATCGCGCCGGCCTACGCAGTACGTACGGTCGAAGGGATGAGTATGGACGAACATCGCCAGCGTGAGCAGTCCCAGACTCCCGTTGCCGAGCACGGCGGCGCTCTCGGGGTTCCACTCGAAGGCCGACCGCGAGGCGACGGCGTGTTCGAGGGCCTTCTCGGTGATGCTGATGGGTTCGATCAGAAAACCCAGTGGAGCCTGCTCGGCGGGGATCCGAACGAGGTACTCAGCGGGGCTCGTGAAGTACTCGGCCATGAACCCGTGGGCGCCGACGATGCCGCGCTCGTAGTACTTCCCCTCGGGGGCCATGTCCGGTTCGCCACGTTCGAAGTACTCGTTCTCGCCGTTCGGCGGCCGTCGGACCGTCGGCACCACGACGTCGCCCGCCTCGTACTCCGTTCCGTTGGGGTCCTCGACGACCCCGACGGCCTCATGGCCGAGCACGAGATGATCCTCGCCCTCGGGAAACTCCCCATGGCCCCCCTCGAGTACCTCCCGATCGGTCCCGTCGACCCCCACCCGCAGGGTTCGAACCAGTACCTCGCCGGCCTCGGGTTCGGGTTCCGGGATGTCGATCACGCTCGGCTCGTGCTCGCCCTTTCGAACCGCCAGTGCATCCATACCGATCGATAGGAGACGAAGGAACAAAGTGTTTATTCTATTTCGAGTAAATAATTTATTTGGTGACTCGCGATACTCGTCCGGAACGCGGTGTCGAGATACGCACGTACGCTTTTTGCGCTCGGGGAATCAGCGGAGGTATGGAACGATACGATCAGCTCTACCGTCTCTACAGCGAGTTTCCCGCCGACACGCTGAAGGCGTATCAGGACCTCGTCGACCTGTTTCCACCCGTCGACTCGCGGGTCGCCCTCGAACACTGGCAGCGCGCAAGCGAGGAGTTGGAACGGCGCAAGTCAGCGATCCACGAGGGGTTCGACGACGGGACGTTCTACGCGGAGATCGCAGCCCGTGCGACCCGCCAGCAGGCGTTTACCGCCCTCGACCTGTACTCGAAGTACGAGCAGGCGGTGAACGTCTTCGTACTGGACGTCGACGAGACGCTGCGGTCTGCGGGCAACACCGACAACGAGATCCCGAGGGAGACGCTGTCGTTGCTGACGGAGTTCCACGAGGCAGGAGTCCCGATCGTGATCTGCACCGGTCAGACTTTGGAGAACGTCAAGGGGTTCATGATCCAGGGGCTGGGCAGCGAACTCGTCCACTCGGGGCAGCTCTCGATCGTCTACGAGGCCGGTACGGGCGTGTTCACGCCGGGCCACGGCGCCGACACCAAGCACCTGCTGTACGAGGAGCTCGACGAGGAAATCGTCTCGGTGTTCGATTACGTGCGCTCGCGCGTGCTCCGGGAGGCTCCCGAGGAGCTCCGCCGGGGCTGTCACCTGCAGGGCAACGAGTTCAACGTCACGCTGAAACCCAACTTCGAGATCGGCTCCGATCGAGCAGTCGAGATCATCGACCAAGGGCTTGTCTACGAACTCGACCTGCTGGGCGAAGCCGTCGCCGAGATCGTCGACGACGACGTCGACCCTGAGGTCGCCGGCGAGGTCGCCCGTGCGTTCTACGCCGACAGCGATCCCGAGATCCACGACGTGCTCGCGGACCACGAAAGATCCGACCCCGTGAATGTTCCCGAGACGGTCGTGGACCTCTTCGAGCGCATCGATGTCGCCTACTACGAGGGTGACGCCGCCGAGGTCGGGTCCCTCGAACTGAACAAGGTGGTCGGCGTCGAGACCGCACTGAACGTACTGGGGATCGGCGACCCGTTCGCACTGGTGATGGGCGATTCGAAGAGCGACCTCCGGTTGATGGACTGGGTCGCCGAAAACGACTCGGGACTCGGTGCCGCACCCGAGCACGCCTCCGCGGACGTCCTCTCGTTCGTCCGAGAGACGGACGAACTCGTCTTCGACCGGGGACGCGCGGCGGACATGCTACGGACGGTCTACGCACTCAACCGGCTGGCGGCGCTCGAGTAGCACTCACCGTCGGAACCGAGGACGGCAGAACACGGGACACGAAAAGCCGCCGTCGGGCATCACCCCGCGGCGGTTGCGGATTCGAATCGATCACACATGGCGGTCAAATCGGTTCGA
Source organism: Halalkalicoccus subterraneus (assembly GCF_003697815.1). Classification (NCBI taxonomy): domain Archaea; kingdom Methanobacteriati; phylum Methanobacteriota; class Halobacteria; order Halobacteriales; family Halalkalicoccaceae; genus Halalkalicoccus; species Halalkalicoccus subterraneus. Next base: position 8,411 of record NZ_RDQG01000061.1, read on the forward strand.
GGCAACGGATCGTACATCAGGAGTCGTTCGTTTCAGTTTGTGTCATACCATATCATAGGATTTCCACAACCGCTAATAAAGATGGTGTATGAACAGTAATGTAGTTCTGTAATGCCCTAATACACTATAATATCTCGTATCGGTTGGTCAATACACAGATGAGATCCCAGGCGATCAGCGAGCGTTTGATCAGGTCTCAGCGGCCGTCGAGGGCGTCCATCGCCCCTTTCGTGTCGACGACGGTCGCGAACTCGTCGTGGAGGTGGGCAAGCGCGGTCCGGTGCATCTCGTCGGCGGAGAAGTGTTCGCCCCCGGGACCGTCACGTTCGAACGTCGCCGTGGCATCGGAGACGACGGTGGCGTCGAATCCGAGGTTTTCGGCCGTTCTCGTGGTGGTAGAGACGCAGTGGTCGGTGGTGAGACCGACGACGACGACGCCTTCGTGACCGCGCTCGCGGAGCCACGACTCCAACTCCGCTCGCTCCCGGACAGTTCGATCCCCCTTACAGGAGTTTGATTGGATCCGGGAATACACGATCGTTCAGCCCAGTTCTATCGGATTAGTTACCGAGTAAGAACAACAGTAGGCGGGAAACTGTAGCCGATGCGTTCGAATATAGCGATCGAACTACCGACGACAGGCCGTCGTTTCCGATTCTGTTACAATTATATAGCTACAGTTGGCAGTACCGAGAGTGTCGTTTCGTAGAACGATCACGGTAACGAGGTAATACAATGGAAACGGAACTGTTCGGGGTGTTCGGGGGTGGATTCGACGGGATCCGCGATCCGGAGGAGTTCGACCGCGTCTGCTCGTCGTCGTCGCTAACCGTCGGGATCCACGATTCGGATCTGGGTGCTCCCCATCGAAGCGCCGCCCACGAGGACGACCGGGGCTGCTGCGTTATCTGGGGGGAAGTGTACCTCCCTGACGGGTCCGAAAACGCCGCCCGCTGGGTGCTCGAACGCTATCGTGCGGAGGGCCAAGCGGCGATCGAGGCGCTCAACGGCTCGTATCTGGTCGCGATCGATACCGGTGAGGAGGTCGCCGTCTACACCGACCCGATACGCTCGTGGGAGTGTTTCTACACCGACGCGTCCGGTCCACGGGTCTTCGGAACGGACGCCGCGGCCGTCTGTCGGACGGCTCACGAACTCTCGCTCGAGCGCGACTCGCTGTTCGAACTCGCACACATCAGCGTCGTCCTCGACGACCGCACCCTCGTCGAGGAGGTCGCACGCACTCCGTTCGACGGCGTCCTCCGTCCGGAGGGGACCGAGCGCCTCGACCGGTTCGTCTACCGACCCCGTGAGTTCGACTACGCGGGCGAACTCGCCGATCGACTCCAACGGGCGCTCTCGCGTCGCGCCGACCTCAAGGGGACGAAGGGTCTGCTGTTGGGAGCGGGCTACGACTCACGAACGCTGCTCGCGGGGATCCCCGGGATCGAACACTGTTACACCGTCGGGTCGGAGAGCTCCGCCGAGGCTCGCGTCGCGAAGAAACTCGCCGAGCAGTACGGCGCGACCCACCGAACCCTCCCCGTAGACGGCTCGTATTTCGTCACCGACATCGACACGGTTCGCTACACCAACGGGATCGACGAATCGATCCACATCCACCAGCGCGGGATCGAGCAGATCGCGAACGACGACGTGATGTACCACGGCTGGGCGATCGACTCGTTGCTGAAGGAGTTCTTCGTCCAAAAAAAGCGCGTCGGCGCGTTCGGCAAGTCGATCAAGCTCTCGGCGCTCCCCGAGGAACCCGACGCGCTGGCGTTTCTCACCGACCGGAAACTCGGAATCATGCCCGACAGCGCCTCGCTGCTCGCCGAGTGTGACTCGGGCGACCCCGACGAGATCGAACGCCGACTCGAACGCGAACTCGACCGGTGTCGCGAGCGCTGTACCCGCGATCACGACCTCCCGAGCGTCTTCGGGATCAAGAACCTCCCCTCGAAGTCCTTTCGAGCCCATCTGGCCGATCGCTTCACCGAGTCGTTCGTCTGTGCCGACAGCGAACTGCTCGACTGGCACCTCTCGACGCCACCCGAGTACCGCAGCACGGAGACGTTCCTCGATGCGATCCAACAGATAGACCCGAACATCCTCCAGTATCGTCCGCCCGACCGTCCCCGGACGAGTTCGCTGTTGAACCAGATCGAAGGGTTCTGCCGTCGCAACCTCCCCTTTCTTCCCTTCGACAGCCCCTGGCCCGACCGGCGGTCGATCTATCGGGAGTACGACCTCGACGGACAGCTCCTGTCCGACTCGCCGTCGCTTCACCCCTGTAGCGTCCGGCTCAAACTGCGGGTCCACGACGTCGAGACCTGGCTCAATGCGCTCGCCGGCGAGGACACGATCACTCCACAGGAGGTCGTCTGTCCGCCCGAGTCCCGGCGAATCACCCCCGAACCGAAAACTACCAGCCGTTAAGGGGCTGGCCGGCGACCATCCTGTATGCACACCGGATCCGCGGACCCGCTGTCGCTGCAGGGCGTGATCCCGCCGACGATCACCGTCTTCGACGACGACGAGGAGGTCGACTACGAACGAACCGCCGACCACGCGCGCTACGTCGTCGACGGCGGCGCCCACGGCGTGTTCCCGCTCGGCACGAACGGCGAGTTTCCCCTCCTAACGGGCGAGGAGCGAGCGGGCGTCGTCGAGGCCGTCGTCGAGGAGATCGACGAGGTCCCCGTGATCGCGGGCGTCGGCGCGCCGAGCACCTACGAGACCGTCGAGCACGCCGAACACGCTGAACGGGTCGGTGCCGACGGAATCGTCGTCGTCACGCCGTACTACTATCCGCTGGACGGTGAGGCCGCGCTGAACCACTACCGACGCGTGGCGGAGGCGGTCGACCTTCCGATATATGTCTACCACATCCCCAGCAAGACGGGCAACGCCCTCTCGCTCGAAACGCTCGATGCGCTCGCCGAAATCGAGAACCTCGCCGGCGTGAAGGACTCGAGCAAGGACGTCCCGTGGCTCGCCCAGGCGATCGACGCCCACCCCGAACTCACCTTTCTGGCTGGCTCGGACTCGCTTCTGTTCCCGGGTCTGGAGATCGGTTGCTCCGGTATGGTCAGCGCCGTCGCGAACGTCTTTCCCGACCTGGTCGTCGACCTCTTCGAGGCCTACGACGACGGTGACGAAGAGCGCGCCCGAGAGCTCCAGAGCGACGTCTACGACGTGCGCGACGCGATCAAGTACGGCTCGTACATGGCCGGCGTCAAGAGTGCGCTTCCCCACGTCGACTTCGAGGCCGGCCCGCTTCGCAGCCCGCTGCGGACGATGGACGAGGAGAGCGAGGCGGCAATGGTGTCGGACCTCGAAGAACTCGACCTACTATAACCCCGGTCCCGCCGGCGCGTAGGACTGGTCACGCGCGACGACCGTCTCCGGCTCGAACCTGACCAGCCGGTAGCGCTCGCTCCGCTCGAAGACGGCGTGAAACCGTCCGTCCCAGCCCTCCTCGCGACCGAGATACCGCCGGAACAGCCGTTTTGTCCTCCCGGGATCGAACGCCTCAATGCTTGCCGTCCCGCGCATGCCGACGTGTTGGACCAGTCCTCGAGACGCGTCGAAGTCGACGACCGCGAGCGCGGTCCGCGGATCCGATTCGATCCGCCCCGGATAGCTCTTCAGGTCGGGATTGACGGTGATCCAGACCGCCCCGTCCTCCCAGAGGTACCACAGCGGCGAGACGCGGGGACCCTCGGGCGAGGCGGTCGCGAGAAAGCAAAAGAGCGGGCGGGCGAGAAAGGTCTCGAGATCGGCCGCCAGCGTGTCTTCGACGAGTTCCATACGACGAGTCGGTACGCCGCCGCCTTGAAAGTGTGACTCCGAGCGCCTAGGGTCGCTTCAGTGCGCCCTCGGCGTCGAAGAGGCTGTGGCTGTCCTTGGGCTCGCCGGGGTGTTCGCGGGCGGCCTCGGCGTCGAACTCGACGCCCAGTCCGGGTTTATCGGGAACTTCGAGGGTACCGTCTTCGACCTCGAAGTCGTGTTTGACGATCTCGTCGCCCCACGGGACGTCCCGGCTCATGTGTTCGAGCACTTCGAGGTTCTCGATGCCCGCACAGAGGTGCAGCGCCGCCGCCGTCGAGACGCCCGCGTTGGGGTTGTGCGGCGCGAAGGTCATGTAGCGGGACTTCGCCATCGCGGCGGCATGCTGGAGCTCCTGGATGCTGCCGTAGTTGGTGACGTCGGGCTGAACGATGTCACAGGCCTGCGTGCGGATCAGGTCGGCCATCGTCTCGTTGTTATAGATGCGCTCGCCGGTCGCGACGGGCATGTTCACCTGTTTCGTGATCTCGGACATCACCTGGCGGTCCTCCAGTTCAACCGGCTCCTCGAGGAACATGATGTCGTACTCCTCCAACCCGTTCGCGACCTCGATCGCACCCCGGCGCGAGAACCGGCCGTGACAGTCGAGCGCGATGCCGACGTCCCAGCCGACGGCCTCCCGGACGGCCTCCAGCAGGTCGGCGACCTCCCCGATCTGGTCGTCGGTAAGCGAGTACTCGTAGTGGGCGAAGGGGTCGCATTTCAGTGCGGGATACTCCTGTTCCTCGACGGCTTTCTCTGCGTGGTGTGCGTAGTTCTCGGGGGTGCGCTCGCCGATGTGCCAGCCGTTCGCATACACTGGAATCTCGTCGTGGATCTTCCCGCCGAGGAGCTTCCAGACGGGTTCGCCGTAGTATTTCCCCGCGATGTCGAGCAACGCGATGTCGAAGGCGTTCGCGACGGCGTTGATGAGCTTGCCCGCGCGCCACGCGAAGGGGTCCCGGCGGAGCCGACGGCTGATCGCCTTGCGGTTGAGCGGATCCTCGCCGATGAGGTAGTGTTTGTGCGCGTCGGCGGTCGCCTCGAGCGCGGCGGTCAGTCCCTCGCCCGAGAGCGCCTCTCCGACGCCGCTTACCCCCTCGTCGGTGTGGACCTGGACGAAGAACCAGTTTCGCCAGTCGGCGTCGACGACGAACGTCTCGACTTCGGTGATCTCCATGATCGGGGATCCATGCGAACCCTCATACCGGTTTCGAATCCCCCATTGTTTTGGCGATGAGGGGACTCCTGGAGGTATGGTTCGTGACTACCGACAACTACACGACCCCAATGCCGAGTACACGATGCGGGAGCTCTCGGCCGATACGATGGGACTTGCCGCCAAACGCGAGGGCGGGCGCGACGTCCGAATCACCGACGTCCAGACGACGATGGTCGACGGGAACTTCCCGTGGACCCTCGTCAGGATCTACACCGACGCGGGTATCGTCGGTACCGGCGAGGCCTACTGGGGTGCGGGCATCCCCGAGCTCATCGATCGGATGGCACCGTTTCTCGTCGGGGAGAACCCGCTCGACATCGATCGGCTCTACGAGCACCTGATCCAGAAGATGTCCGGTGAGGGCTCGATCGCGGGCGCGACCGTCAGCGCCGTTTCGGGGATCGAGGTCGCGCTCCACGACGTGGCAGGCAAGATCCTCGACGTACCAGCCTACCAGCTTCTCGGCGGCAAGTACCGCGACGAGGTTCGC
>NZ_RDQG01000062.1 GCF_003697815.1 Halalkalicoccus subterraneus
CGCGAGTACCTCCTCCTCAAGAGCCGCCCGGGGGACTGGGAGTTCCCCAAGGGCGGGGTTGAGGGCGAGGAGGAACTCCAACAGACCGCGATACGCGAAGTGAAAGAGGAAGCGGGCATCGAGGACTTCCGACTGCTCGACGGGTTTCGAGACGAGTATGACTACGTCTTTCAGGCCAACGGCCAGACGATCCACAAGACGGTCCACCTGTTCATCGCCAAGTCCTTCGAGGCCTCGGCCGAGCTTTCGACGGAACACCGCGACCTGCAGTGGCGCGACTACGAACAAGCGGTGAACACCATCACACAGGACGGCCCGCGCGACATCCTCGAAGACGCCCACGAGTTCCTCGACGAGGGCGGCTACTGACCGTCCGGGCGCTCCGGTGGCCGGGTGGCTCTCCCTCGGAGCCGTGTCGGGCTCCGAACAGCGCCCGGCTCGCCGAACGAGGACTGAAACGCCCGGGGGCCATAGAACCGCCATGACATCTCGTCTACGGGGGATCCGATGAGCGCGCGGTCCGGTCCGGGGAGGGCGCTCGGACTGATCCTGAAACGCGTTCGGGGCTTCTGGGAGTACTACCGCCGTTATACGACCACCGCGATCCACGCGGCGGCGACGGCGGCGCTGACGGCGTTCGGCCTGTTGATCTTCATCGACCCCTCGTTCGCGTGGCTGGCGATCGCCTCCTACGTCCTCCCGCCGGTGGTGCTCTACGCGATCGGGGTCGATACCGGCGACGATCCATCCGGTGGCGTCGGACGGTCCGATGGCGCCGATCGACCCACGGGAACCCGGGCAGCCGTCGCCGACGGATCGGATCACGACGCCGATTCCGACGGTGCGGACGCGGATGTCGATGGTCCCGACGCGGACCACGACGGGATCGACCGCGACGCGGACGGCCCGGATCTCGACCACGACGGTCCCGACCGCGATAGCGACGGCCCCGATGCCGACGCCGACGGTGCGGACGGGGACGCCGACGGACCGGACCTCGACCGCGACGGCTGAGTGGCTCCCGTCGGGTGGCTTCGAACGACTTAGGCCCGTCGCGGACGGAGCTGTGCGCATGACGTGCGAGCGGATCGACCACGAGTTCGGCTTCGAGCTCCGGGTCTGTCGGTGGGTCGAACGCCGGTGGCCCCCCGAGGGCGGTCGACGGGTGCCGGTCGTGGTTTCGCGCCAACTCGGCACCCGTGACCGGCGCTGGGACACGATCGTCCTCGAAGTCGATTCGGAGGGACTCGAACGCCGCTCGCGCTTCGGCCGCGAGCGGCTCGATTCGGACCTCCTTTTCGTCGTCCGGAACGCGCCCGCCGAGTGGAGCTACTACCGCGACGTCCTGCCGGATCCGGGCTACCCGTGGCGCTACGTTCGAGAATCGATCCACGAGGCCGACGAGCGGGGGATCCTCGACACCAGAAAACGGAGCAATAGGATCGAGATCCGCCGACGGTTCGAGTATCCCGACTGGCTATCGAGAGTCATCGCTATCGAGAACAAACCCGACCTGGACGCGAGCGCCGCCCGCGCGCTGTCGGACCAGTTGGAGCGTGACGTGGCGATGGCGCTCGCCGACGAGGTCTGGGTCGCCACCCGTGCGACGGGCGAGCGCGTCGAACCCGCCTTGCTGGAGGACCTTCCCGTCGAGGTCGGGATCCTCGTCTTCTCGGAGGGCGAGGCGAGCGTGCGCTGGCACCCCCGTCGGCTCCCCCCCGAGAAACCGGGAACGAGGATCACGGAACGTCCCTCGGGAGGCGATCACGACCGCTCGGCCGCCCGCTTCGAGTACGTTTCCTCCAAATGGAAGGCCGACAAACGCCTCGCGATCGCAGAACGCGCCTACGAGCGGGGCTGGCGCTCCTACGTCGACACGATGCGCCCGGACTGTCGACAGTTCGAGGGGCGGATCGATTCCGGGGCGCTCGTCCCCCACTGCGCGGCGAAATGCCACGAACCGACCGCCGTCGAGTGTTCGGGCTCGTGTCCGGAGTTCTCCCCCGAGCCTCCCGCGTGGCGCACGAAGGGCTGGCCCATCGAAGGCGGGCCCGGCAAGGGGATCCGGCGAGTGCTCGACCGCCGCCGGGAGCGCGCCCGCTCGCGAGCGACGGGGGCTACTCGAGGATCTCGACGGTGACGTCCTCGCGGGGGGCCGTCTTCCGGAACGTGGGGACGGTCCGGTACTCGACCTCGACGATCCCCTTTCGCTTGAGACTCTGGAGCGCCGAGCGCACGTCGCCGGCCTCGGGGTCGATTCCGAACTCCGAACGGAGGTCCTGTAGCACCGAGACCACGCTCTGTGAGCGCTCGTCGGGACCTGCAAGCACCTCGAAGACCCGCCCCTGGAGTTCGGGCACGCGGATGACGGTTCCCCCATCGCCGCCCTCGATGCCGGGGTCGACGTCGACGAGGTCCGCGGCGTCGGGCGTGGCCCGGATGAGACTGTCCTCGTCGCGGTAGTAGTACGCAGAGAGCTCGTTTTCGAGGTACTGGTGGACCTCGCTGCCGCTTTCGAGCCCCCAGCGCTCCTGGAGTTCGCCGTTCTTCGTCGGCTGAAGCGCGACGACGTCCGCGAGGCGCTCCGTTGCCTCCTCCGAGAGTGTCATTGCCGGACGCTACGGGGAGGTGATACGTTATTCGTTCGTTCTCCGATTGGCCAACGCTTAGGGCGGCGGCGGACGTCGTCGCGTCCATGACGGACAACGTCACCATCGAACGCGAAAACGACGTCGCCACGATCACGATCGACCGCCCCGACAACCTCAACGCGCTCAACGTCAACACCCTCAAAACGCTCGATCACGCCCTCGACGAGACCGAGGACGCCCGCGCGCTCGTCCTGACGGGCGCGGGCGAGGACGCCTTCGTCGCCGGTGCGGACATCGAGTACATGAAGGAACTCTCCGTCGAGGAGGCCATGGCCTACGCCGAACTCGGCCACGAGATCTGTGATCGAATCGCGACCCACTCCGCACCGGTGATCGCCGCGATCAACGGGTATGCCTTCGGTGGCGGTTGTGAGCTCGCGCTGGCCTGCGATCTCAGAGTCGCGAGCGAGAACGCCGTGCTCGGCCAGACGGAGATCGATCTGGGGATCGTCCCCGGCTGGGGCGGTACCCAACGCCTCTCGCGGCTCGTTGGCGACGCAGCGGCGAGGAGAATGGTTTTCCTCGGTGAGCGACTGGACGCCGAGGCCGCCGCCGAGATCGGGCTGGTCGGCGAGGTCGTTTCCCAGGAGGACCTCGATTCGGTGGTCGAGGAGATGGCCCAGCAGTTGGCCGCGAAACCCCGATTCGCGCTCGCCGCCGCGAAGGAGGCGCTCAATCAGGTCCACGAGGGCCCCCAGTCGGCCGGCCTCGACTACGAGAAGCGCCTCTGGAGCGGCCTCTTTGGTACCGACGACCAGCGCGAGGGGATGGCGGCGTTCGTCGAGAAGCGCGACCCCGAGTTCGAATGAGTTCGACGGTTCTCGTCACCGACTTCGACTTCCCCGACCTCGACATCGAGCGGGAACTCGCCGGGGAGGCGGGCATCGACCTCGAAACTGCGGCCGCCGACGGACCCGAGGACGTGATCGAGGCTGCCCGTGGGGTCGACGCGGACGCCCTGCTCGCCCAGTACGCGCCGATCACCCGGGCGGTCTTCGAGGAACTCGACCTCGCGGTCGTCGGCCGCTACGGCATCGGCGTCGACAGCGTGGACCTCGAAGCGGCGGGCGATCACGGCGTCCCGGTCGTGAACGTCCCCGATTACTGTCAGGACGAGGTCGCCGAACACGCCCTCGCGTTGGCCCTGTCCTGTGTCCGCGAGACGGCCCGGTTCGACGCCCGGATCACGGACGGGGAGTGGGACTGGACGGCCGGCAGGCCCATCAACCGCCTGCAGGGCGCGACGGTCGGCTTCGTCGGCTTCGGGTCGATTCCCGAGTGCCTCGCCGCCAAAGCGTCGGGGTTCGATTTCAAATACCTCGCGTACGACCCCTACCGCTCGGTAGAGGAACTCGACGAGGCCGGCGTCGAGAAAGTAGGGTTGGAGGAGCTCCTCGAACGCTCACGGATCGTCTCGGTCCACACGCCGCTGACCGACGAGACCCACGAACTGATCGCCGCCGAGGCCTTTGCGACCATGCGTGAGGACGCGGTGCTCGTGAACACCGCCCGTGGAGCGGTCGTCGACACGACGGCGCTCGCGGCGGCGATCGAGGCCGGCGAGATCGCTGGTGCCGGATTGGACGTCCTGCCCGAGGAACCGCCCGAGGAGTCGGCGCTGTTTGATCTGGAAGACGTGGTCCTGACGCCCCACGTGGCGTGGTACTCCGAGGAATCGATCACCGAGTTGCGCGAGACGGTCACTCGCGACGTGTTGTCGGTGCTGGCGGACAACGAGCCGACCAATCCGGTGTAGCCGTTTAGTCCTGCGGGACGGGCTCGGAGTCGGTAGCGGATGCCCCGGGACCGACCGTCTCCTCGACCTGCGTATAGACCAGTCCGAACCCGATCACCGCGAGGCTCGCGCCGACCGCGAAGGGCACTACGAACCCGAGACTCACGAGAAAGCCCGCCGAGAGTGGCCCGAGGGCGACCCCGAGGCCGAACGCCATCGTCAGCACCGACAGTTTCGTCCCCGAGTCCCCGCCGGTCGCCAGATCGCCCGCCAGCGCGAGCGCCGGGGCGAACACCATCGCGCCGGCGACCCCCTGGGTGAGTCGAACGACGAGCATGAGCCACGAGTCGAGTACGATCCCCTGTGCGAGCGTCGAGGGTGCGAGCAGGACGAGTCCCGCGAGGATGAACGGCTTTCGACCCCAGCGGTCGCTCGCCCGGCCGATGGGAACCTGCAGGAACACCTGTGAGATGATGAACGCGGCGAACTGCACCCCGAACCAGGTCGAGCCCTGATCGAGGCGGGCGTTGATCTCCGGCTGGAGGGTCGCAAAGAGCGCGATCCCGATCGCCATGAACAGCGAGGCGACCCCGAGGGTGAAGACGGGATCGAGCCCGCCCTCCCCGTCGAAAACGTCGATCGAGAGGTCTTCTCTCGTCCGTTCGAGCTCGGCGGGGTCGTGGACGAGCACGGAGACGAGCGCGAAACTCAGTGCAGCCGCCCCGGCGGCCACGTAGAAGGTGGCCTCGAACCCGCTGAGGTCGAACCCCAGAATCGAGTAGGGGCCGGCGTTGACGAGTACGCCCGCGGCGACCGGGCCCGCGCCGAAGCCGACGAGTCGAAAGGTGTTGTAGACGCCCATGTTGCCGCCGCGGGTGCCCGCGCCCGCGAGTTCGTTGACGAGGGCGACCGACGCGGGGATGATGAAGGCGATCGACACCCCCTGAAGGGCCCGCAGGACGACCAGCGAGAGGTACGAGCCCGCGAAGAGGTAGAGGAGGTTGGCGGTCGTCAGCCCGCCGAGCCCGATCAGGATGTAGAACTTGCGTCTCCCGGTTCGATCGGAAACGCGCCCCGTAAACGGCTGGGAGAGGCTGCTGACGAAGCCGACGAGCGAGAGGACGATCCCGATGAGCATCGATTCGGTCAGCCCGAAGGTCCGGCCCTCGACGACCCCGCTCGCGATGTAGAGGGGGAGTACGATGATGAGAAAGGAGTTGCCGACGCCGTCGGCCATTCGGGCCATGGCGAGCGCGAGGATGCGTCGGTCGGTTTCGAAGAGCGCCACACCGGCCCTATGGACGGGGTGGCTATCAGCCTGCTGTTCGGCGAAGGACTAAGCCCTCGGCCGACGTACGTGGTGACATGACACGGGAAGTCAAACTGAGCCGGGTCGACGAGGAGTTGGAGGCGCTTTCATATCCGACCTCGCGGGACGACGCCGCGAACGAACTCGACGAGGTGACGCTCCTGCTCGCCGACGGCGAGGCGAACCTCGGCGAACTGGTTTCGGAGACCGGCAGCGACTCCTATCGCTCCGCGGAGGACCTCAAAACCGAACTCCATAACTCCCTTCCCCGCGAGGCGGTCGGCGAGCCCTACCAGTCTGAAGGGGAGGGATAGCGCGATTCGGGGCGCTTAATTGACTGGGTACGATAGGCAGGACATGGAATTTTGCGATGAATGCGGCTCGATGATGATGGGAGAGGGAGACGTCTGGATCTGTAAGAGCTGTGGGAACGAACAGCCAAAGGGCGACAGCGCCTCGTATACGACGACCGACGCCCAGGAGGAAAGCGAGGTCATCGAGACCGACGCCGGGAACAGCGGCCTGCCGACGACGAGTGCGCGGTGTCCCGATTGTGGCAACGACCGCGCCTACTGGTATATGCAGCAGATCCGGGCGGCCGACGAGTCCGAAACCCGATTCTTCGTCTGCACCGAGTGCGAGCACAAGTGGCGCGAGGACGACCACTAGCTGCGCAAGGACTTTTTAGGCACCCGATCAATCTTCGGCCATGGGACCCCCTCGCGGCGATCCGCCCCCGACGACGGTTGAGTACGAGCCCGTCAGCGTCAAGGACCTGCTCGTCGAGATGAAGGACACCTCCGAGCTGCTGATCGACCTCTCGTACTCGGCGGTGCTGTTGAACGACGGGACCGTCGCCGAGGAGGTGCTTCGTCTCGAAGAGCGTATGGACGTCCTCCAGCTTCGTGCCCGGATGAGCCTGCTGATGGCCGCGCGAAACCCCTCCGACGCAGAAGCGCTCGCGCCCGTGTTGGGGATCGTCAGCGGCGCCGAGAAGATCAGCGACGCGACCGGCGACATCGCGAAGGTGGTCCTCCAGGAGATCGGCCTCCCGGGTGCGATGCGGGCGGCACTCCCGGACGCGATCGAGACGCTCGTCCGAACCGGCGTCGCCGCCGACTCGCCGTACGCCGGTCGGACGCTTCTCGATATCAACCTCGAATCCGAAACGGGGGTCCGGGTGATCGCCATCCGCCGGGGCTCGGAGTGGAACCTCAATCCCGGCCCCGAGACCGAGATCCGGGCCGACGACGTCACTCTGTTGCGGGGCCCGGACCCCGGTATCGAGGAAGTCTACGCGACGCTTTCCGGCGAGCACTACACCCCTCCCGAGGCCGCCGACTCGGAGATCGAGGACCTCGACCGGGCGGTCGACTCGATCGTCCTGATGAAGAACTTGAGCGAGCTCGCCGTCGATCTCGCCTACGGCTCGATCCTCTTCGACACCGTCGAGCTCGCGGAGGAGGTCAACAACCTCGAAGTCGAGGTCGACGCGCTGCGCTCGCGCTTCGAGGCCTGGACGCTGCGGGCGGCCGCTGACGCACCCGATCCCGTCTCGCTTCGGGGCCTGCTTCACCTGGGATTCAGCACCGAGGAGATCAGCGACGCGGCCCTCGAGATCTCCGAGGGCGTCCTCCGGGAGATCGAGGTCCATCCCGTCGTCGAGCTCGCGGTCCAGGAGAGCGACGAGATCATCGTCCGGGTGAGCGTCGAGCGGGGGAGCCGACTCGAAGACACCTCGCTGGTCGAGGGCGTCCCCGAATCGGACGTGAGCATGAACGTACTGGCCGTGCGCCGTCCCGAGGAGGGGTGGATGCTCGTCCCCGACGCCGACACCGAACTGCAGGCCGGCGACGTCCTGATCGCGAAGGGGACCCGGACTTCGGCCGAAACGTTCCGCGAGCTCGCGGCGGCCTGAGTCGAGGGGCACTCGAACCACGGCGGTCAGTTATTCGACCGTTCTCGGTAGGTTTAACATCGAATCGATCGATCCCCGCCTATGGGCGCTCGTGAGGAGTTCCTGTCGATCTATCGCGAGGCGCTCCCCGTTTTACTGGTCGCGCTCGGCGGCGGGCTGTTCGCGGGATTGGTCCTCGAGGTTGTTCTGGGGAGCGTCGAGCGGTTTCCCGGGCTGCTCGTGATGGTGCCGGTCTTTCTCGCTACCCGCGGGAACGTCTACGGGGCGCTCGGCGGGCGGATCGCCAGCGGGCTCCACCAAGGGCTGATCGAGCCCCGGTTCGAGCGAAACGACCGCCTCGTGAACGCGGTCGTCGCCTCCTTCGTCAACGGGATCGGGATCTCCATCGTGATCGGGGTGCTCACACGGCTCGCGCTGTTCGTGCTGGGCTGGGAGTCCGCCACGCTCTACGAGTTCGTCGGAATCATGCTGATCGCCGGCACGCTGACCTCCGTCGTCATGATCGTCGGTCTCCTGGGGTTGATCTTCGCGGGATACAAGCGCGGCTACGATCCCGATAACCTCGTGGGGCCCTCGGTCACCACGCTCGGCGACGTCTTCGGGATGCTGTTCATGCTGCTGTCGATCGGGATCGTCGAGGTGGTGGTCCCGTGAGCGCCACCGAATCGCTCGGCTCGTGGGAGGCCCGTCACATCGTCGCCACCATGTTCCCGCTTCTGGTGGTGCTCTCGATCGTCGTCCTTTGGGCGGGCATCACGCTCCAGAGCGCCGAGGAACTGCTCGAACGCTACGGTATCCTCGCCGTGATGGTGCCGACGATGATCAACCTCGGCGGGAACCTGGGGGCGATCCTCTCCTCGCGCCTCTCCTCGCGGCTCCACCTCGGGACAACGGAGTTCGACCCCCACGACGAGGTGCTGTGGGCGAACGTCGGAGCGATCCTCGCGCTCGCGGGAACGGTCTTTACCGCGCTCGCCGTCGGCGCGTACCTGTTGGGGGCGCTCCTCGGGATCGGACTCCCGCTGACGACGCTGCTCGCGATCTCGCTGCTCAGCGGGATGACGGTGGCGTTGATCGCGATCGTCTTCGGTATCGCCGTGACCTACGCCTCCTACCACCTAGGTATCGACCCTGACGACACGACCATTCCGATCGTCACGAACGTCGTTGACGTCTTCGGGATGCTCGTCTTCCTCGGCGTCTCGGCGCTCGTACTCGGGGTTTAAGCGGAACGCGACCCTGAACTAATCGCTCGATGGTCGGAATTTCTTAATAATTCATACAACAGAAATAATTATGTGCCAATGTGTGGTCCCACTAGCCAGGTGCCGAATCACTGCACACGTGAGAACGACAGATAAGGCCTAGACAGGGCGGCGAACCGGTTCACTCCGTCGAATATGACGAGGACGAGGACCTCTCCTTTGTCGTCATCGAGACGGTCGCCGCCGTCTCCGGCGTTCCACCGGGTGCGATCGGTCCAATCGGTGACGTCCTCGACCCCGAGGCGTTGTGCGATCTGTTCGGGCCGCGCGCCGACGGCCGGGCGCGCACCGGGGGCGTTGTCTCCTTTCGCCTCGAGGACTACCGCGTTGAGATCGACGCCGCCGCGTGCGAACTCCTCGTCTACGAGTGAGTTCCGTCACCCGTTTCGCGCGAACACCAGGTAGCCCGAATGACCCACGGGGCCGGTGCTCGGGCGCGTTCCTCTGGAATCGACGTCGAGTTCGCGCTGGACCGTCTCGACCGCCCGCACGTCCGAGAGCCCCTCTCGGGCGGTTTCGACGACGTCCCGTGTCGCCTCGACGAACGGCGAGTAGACCGCGAGAAACCCGCCGGGAACGAGCAGTTCGTCCGCCCGCGCGACCACCGCGGAGGCGTCCTCGGTGTCGAGCGTGAGCGCGTCGAAGCCCGACAGCTCCCCGATCTCGTCGGTCAGGTCGCCGGTTTGCACCGTCACGTTTTCCGCAACGCCGCCGAGCGCGACGTTCTCCCGGGCGACCTCGGCGAAGTCGGAATTTCGCTCGTAGGTCAGCACGTCGGCCCCGACCCGGCCCATGTACGTCGCCAGCACGCCGGTGCCGGTGCCGGCGTCGAGTACGCGGTCCCCGGCGGCGATTCCCGTCTCGCCGAGGACGAGTCCGACGTCGCGGGGCAGCATCGGCGCGCCGGTGCGCTCGAGGTGGTTGAACAGGTCCGGGCCCCGCAGGTGACGGACTCGGAACTCCTCGCCGAGATGACTCTCTAAAACGTCCCCCGGCGCCGCGTCCTCGGGAATCTGGACGATACCGAGGTCGGTCTGGAGCTCCTCACCGGGCTCGCGGAGGTACTCGCGGTCGCCGTGGACGAGCAGGATCACTTGGGCTCTGCTTCGAGCGTCTCGACCGCGTTCGCCAGGTCGCCGTCGGCCTCCTCCAGGGCTTCGCGGGCGTCGTCCTCGCTCGCGCCCGTTCGCATTGCGACGATCTCGATGTCGTCTGCGGGAATGTCCGCGTCCTCGATCGCGGCGTCCTCGCCCGCGTCCGAACTCGAACTCGATCCCGACCCGGCCTCGCGGGTCTCGGGCTCGCCGACGATCTGGTAGGTCTCCTGGCCCTGAGCCTGGATCACGGTGACCTCGGCGTCGGTAAAGACGAGCTCCTCGCCGTCGCCGGTGCGGATGACGATCTCCTCGGCGTCGAGCTCCTCGGTGTCGATGCCCATCTGTTTCATCATCTGTTCCATCTTGCGCGGGTCGAGCCCGCCGCCGCCTCCTCCGAACATACCCGCACGTCGGGTTACGGAGGGAAAAACGTGCCGAACCCCCTCAATCGTCACATCCCTCGCGCACCGTCACGGCCACGCCGGTCTCGAACGCCCCCATCGCGATCGCGGGCAGTTCCACGCGCCCGACCGCGAGCAGGTCACCCGACTCGTGGACGACACAGACCTCGTCGCCCGGGCGGATCTCCGGGTCCGCCTCGGTGACGAACTTCGAGAAGACGTTCTTACCCTCGCGGACGAACGGTTCGGACTCGTCGCCGACGACGACGCGGTTCGCGGGGGCCGAACCTATCCCGAGCAGCCGCCGCCCTCCCTCGGTTCCCAGGGTAAAGCGGCCGTCCGCGCCCAGCGAGACGAGCCGCCCTTCGGGGGCGTGGACCTGCCGTGGCCGCCCGGACTTCGAGCGCTCGATCCGGAGGTCCCCAGCAAAGAGCGCCTCGCCGACCCGATGGCCGAACTGGTAGTCAGCGATCCGTACCAGCCGCTCTCGATCCTCCGGTTGGCTCACGAAGGAGGGTAACAGCCGCCGTACAAGAGCGCTCCGTTTGACGGTCGGGGCCGTTACGAACGCCGCTCAGCGTGTTTGGTGAGAATTATATAGGGACGCCGACTAACGGGTACCATGGCTTCGGACAAAACGAAAACCATCGCGGGTGTGATCCTGCTCGTCGTCAGCGGGGCGCTGCTCTTCGCAAGCGGTATGGACAACCTCTCGATCCCGATCGCGCTCGCCGCGCTTGCGACGACCGGGCTCGCGATCGGGTCGCTGCTCGTCGGCACGACCGGCGAAGGCCCCGCCGTCTGAGTTACAGCAGGAACCTCTCCTCGTGGTCGGTCAGATCGACGAAGGAGTCGGTGGCTTCGACCAGCTCGTCGGCCGTCGAGGGACCGAGCGCCATCACCTCGACGCGCACGCCCTGATGGCGGAGGTGCGAACAGAGCCTCGAGAAATCGCCGTCACCGGTACAGAGCACGACGGTATCGACGTGCGGGGCGAGCGTCACGGCGTCGAGGCTCATCCCGACGTCCCAGTCGGCCTTCTTCGAGCCGTCGCCGAAGGTCTTGATGTCCTTGATCTTCGTCTCGAAACCGATGTCGATCAGCGCCTCAAAGAAGCTCTCCTCCTCGGGCGAGTCCGCGCGGATCACGTAAGCGATCGCGCGGGTGAGTTCGCGGCCCTGGACCGCCTCTTCGAGGAGCGCCGAGTAGTCGATGTTCCGCGAGTAGAGGCTGTGGGCGGAGTGATAGAGGTTCTGTGAGTCGACCAGCACGGCGACGCGCTGGTTCGGGTGGACGACCGTCATACTCGTCCCTCTCGTGCGGGCGATAAAACGCTTCGTTTAACTCATCAGGACCTAGTCTGAACGGAACATCGTGAGAACAGCGTCGTTCGTCCGGGTCGCAAGGGCTAAGTGGACGGCCGACGCGAATAGGGATATGACGCGACCGGCACGCACGGGATCGGAGGCCGACAGCGTGTCGCCCAGCGCTCTTTTCAAAAAACGCGTGTGAGGGTGGGCTTCCGGCGGGGGTAGCGACCCCGTCCGTGGCCCGTTCCGGGATCGCACGCGAACCGTCTCACCGACTCACAGAAACCACCGACATGACAGCACACGACACTTACAGCGGCGTCTTCCCGGCGATGGTGACGCCCTTCAACGACGACGGCAGCATCGACTTCGACTCGCTCAGTGCCGACGCCCAGCGCCTCGAACGCGCGGGCGTCGACGGCCTCGTTCCGGTCGGCTCCACGGGCGAGAGCGCCACCATGACCCACGACGAACACGTTCAGGTCGTCGAAACCGTAAGCGGCGCGGTCGAGAACGTCCCCGTGATCGCCGGCAGCGGGTCGAACAACACCGCCGAGGCCCTGGAGCTCTCCGAGCGCTCGGCGGAAGCGGGCGCCGACGGCCTGCTTCTCATCTCGCCGTACTACAACCGTCCCGAACCCGAAGGAATGGAACACCACTACAGGACGATCGCCGACGCGGTCGACTTGCCACAGGTCATCTACAACGTGCCCGGCCGAACCGGGCGAAACATCGCCGTCGAGACTGCCGCCTCGCTAGCCGACCACGAGAACGTCGTCGGGTACAAGGCCGCAAGCGGCGATCTGGCGCGGATCAGCGAGGTCGTCGAGCGCACCCGCGAGGCGGACTTCAGCGTCCTCTCCGGTGACGACGCGATGACCCTGCCCACGCTGTCGGTCGGCGGGACGGGCACCATCAGCGTCGTCGCGAACGTCGAACCCGAGCGCACCTGTGCGATGGTCGGCGCGGCGCTCGCGGGCGATTACGAGCGCGCCCGCTCGCTGCACCACGAACTCGGGGGGCTGATGCGGACGCTCTTCGCCGAGTCGAACCCCATTCCGGTCAAGGAGGCGATGGCCATGCGCGGCCACTGCGAGCCGTACCTGCGCTCGCCGCTCTCACCGGCCTCCGAGGGGGTTCGCGAGGAGCTGGAGGAGCTGTTGAGCGATCTCGAATCGTCGTCCGCGGTCGAACTCGAAGCATGAAGGTCGCCGTGACCGGTGCCACGGGCCGGATGGGTCGGGAGGTGATGGACGCCGCCCGCGAGGCGGACCACGAGGTCATCGGGGTGAGCCACAGCTCGGCCGGCGAGTACGCCGGCGTGGACATCGAGCCCGCCGACGAGTTCGGAACGTTGCTTTCCGAGCACGACCCCGACGCGACCATCGACTTCACGCTGCCCGACCCGAGCGTTTCCTACGTGCAGGATTGCGCCGAGGCCGGCGTCCCGGCCGTCGTCGGCACGACCGGCTTTTCCGACGACCAGTACGAGGAGCTGCGCGCGGCAAGCGAGGAGGTCCCGGTCCTGCAGGCGGCGAACTTCGCCCGCGGGATACAGGGACTTTTGAGCGCCGTGCGCGAGGCCGTCGCCGCGCTCCCGGGGTACGACGTCGAACTCACGGAAACCCACCACAACGGCAAGCGCGATGCCCCCAGCGGCACAGCGAACCGCGTGCTCGACGCCATCGACGATGTCCGAGGAGACTCGCCGCGAGTCCACGGGCGCGAGGGCGAAACGCCGAGGGAAGAGGGCGAGATCGGCGTCCACGCCCGGCGGGCGGGCGACATCACGGGCGAACACGAGGTGTTGCTCGCGGGCAACCACGAGGAGGTACGTCTCACGCATCGTGCGGGCAGTCGCGGCGTGTTCGCGGCGGGGGCGGTCGAGGCCGCCGAGTGGCTCGCGGGGCGCTCGCCGGGATGGTACGACTTTTCAGACACCCTGCCCGATAGCCAGTCATGACACTCGAAACCGAGGTCTCGGCCCTGTGGGAGCAGTACCAGCGAGACGACGTCAGTTCCGAGACGGCGACGACCGACCACCTCGACACGCTGGACGCGTTTCTGGCCGCCCTCGAATCGGGCGAGGCCCGCGCCGCCGAGAAACGTTCGGGCGAGTGGGAGGTAAACGAGTGGGTCAAGCGCGGCATTCTGCTGAACTTCGGGCTGCGAGAGACCCATCCCCGGACCTACGGCGACGTGACCTACCACGACGTGCTCCCCCTGCGCGAGACCGCCGACTTGGGCGAGCGCGGCACCCGGAATACACCTGATGGAACGGTGATCCGACGGGGCGCGTATATCGGCAGCGACGCGATCCTGATGAGTCCGGCGTTCGTCAACGTCGGTGCCTTTGTCGGAAGCGGCACGCTGATCGACTCCTGTGATACGGTCGGCTCGTGCGCCCAGATCGGCGATAACGTGAAACTCGGCGCGAACACGCTGATCGGGGGCGTTCTCGAACCCGTCGAGGACGCGCCCGTGATCGTCGAGGACGGTGTTTCCCTCGGTGCCGGCTGTCGGGTCACCAGCGGGTTCGTCGTCGGCGAGGACTCCATCGTCGGCGAGAACACCCTGCTCACCCCGCGGATCCCGGTCTACGACCTCGTCGAGGAGGAGGTCCTCTACGGCGAGCTTCCCCCCGAACGCCGTGCCTTTACCCGGTACGTCGAGTCCTCGCTGGGCGATCACGACCTCTTCGAGGGCGGGGCGTACAAGCCCGCAGTCGTCGCGCTGGACGTCGAGGACGGGACTCTCGATGCGACCCGCCGGGAGGAGGCCCTGCGGGAATGAATCCCCCGGTGCGGCGGCTCGAAGAGTGGGACACCGCCCGACTGGCGGAGTTGGCGGCTACCCATGGAACGCCGCTGTACGTTCAGGACCTCGAACGGGTCCGCGAGAACTACGCCCGGATGGCCGAGGCCTTCCCCGAGGGTCGGGTCATGTACGCGGCGAAGGCAAACACCGCCGCCGCGGTGCTGCGGACGCTCGTCGAGGTGGGTGCGGGTATCGAGTGTGCCTCCGCGGGCGAGGTCGAACGCGCGCTCGCGGCGGGAGCACCCCCCGAACGCGTGCAGTACACCGCGGTCAATCCTCCCGAGGGAGACCTCGACTACGCGGTCGAGACCGCCGACGAGCACCCCGAGCTGACGATCACCGCCGGGGCCGCCGATACCATCGACCGGCTCGCCGAGCGGGGCTTTTCGGGTCGTCTCTGTCTCCGGGTCAACCCCGGCGTCGGCGCCGGCCACCACGAGAAGGTCTCGACGGGGGCGAACGCGAAGTTCGGCGTGCCCATCGAGCGCGCGCCCGACCTACTGGTCGAGGCCGACGAGCGGGGCTTCGACGTCGTCGGGATCCACGCCCACGCCGGCAGCGGGATCAGCGGCGAGGACCTGGCGGCCCACCGCGAACTCGTCTCGCGGATGGGCGAACTAGCTCGAAGAACCGACCTCGACCTGGAGTTCGTCGACGTCGGCGGCGGGTTCGGGGTGCCCTACCGCGAGGGGGAGGAGCCCCTCGATCTACAGGCGGTCGCCCGTGCGACCCGGGAGGCGCTCGGGGAGGTCGAGGCCACCCTCGCCGTCGAGCCCGGACGCTACCTCGTCGCGGACGCGGGCGTCCTGCTCACCCGAATCAACACCGTCAAATCCGCCGGCGAGGAGCTGGTCGTCGGCGTCGACGCGGGGATGACGACGCTGGCCCGGCCGGCCATCTACGGTGCTCACCACGCGATCCGGTCGCTGGCCGAGGGCGAGGGCCGCGACACGGTCGAAGCGACCGTGACGGGACCGATCTGCGAGAGCGGCGACGTCTTCGGCGAGTACGAACTGCCCGTTCCCGTCCGGGACGACCTGCTCGCGGTCGGCAACGCGGGGGCATATGGGTATGAAATGGCCAGCCAGTACAACAGCCGTCCGCGGCCCGCGACGGTCGTGGTAGAGGGCGAACGGAGCGCGGTGGACCGCCGCCGCGAGACCGTCGCGGACGTGAGGCGGCTCGACGGAGGGGCGCCATGGCTGTAGCCGTCGAGAAGTACCACGGGACGGGCAACGACTTCCTCGTCTGCGAGGCCGACGCCTCGGTTCCTGACTGGGGCGAGTTCGCGATCGCCCACTGCGACCGGGAGACGGGCGCCACGATCGGCGACCGACGAGGTGCCGACGGCGTGTTGGTCCTCTCGATCGAGGGCGAGCGGGTGCGAATGCGCCTCTACCAGCCTGATGGCGGCACCGCGGCGATGTGTGGCAACGGGGCGCGCTGTGCGGCCCAATGGGCAGCGAGACGGCTCGGAACCGACGAGTTCGTCATCGACACGCCCGCGGGCGAGCGCCGGGCCCGCGTGGGCGAGGATACCATCGCAATCGAGATGGGCGTTCCCTCGTTCGCCCCCAGCGACGTCCCGCTCGCGCGCGAGGAGCCGTTGATCCGCGAGGACGTCGAGGGCTGGGAGGTGACGGCCGTGAATACGGGAGTTCCCCACGCCGTCGTCTTCGTCGACGAGGTTGCGGAGATCGACCTCGCGGCGATGGCCCCGTCGATCCGCCACGCCGAACGCTTCCCCGAGGGCGCGAACGTGAACCTCGCCGCCGCACGGGACGGGGGGTTCGACGGGCGGACCTTCGAGCGGGGCGTCGAGGGCGAGACCCGCTCGTGTGGGACCGGCGCGGTCGCCATCGCGGCGGTCGCGAAGCGACTCGGGCTCACGGATGGCGAACAGGTACGAGTCTCGCCGCCGGGCGGCGAACTGCTCGTGGACGTACCCGACGAGGGGCCGGCCACCCTGTCGGGCCCCGTCGAGTTCGAGGGACGGGGCGAGGTGCCGGCGCCGTGAGCACCACGCTCGACCCGATCGACTTCCTTGAGAGAGCGGTGGGGATCCCCTCGAATGAGGGCGTCGAGGAGATGCGCGAGTTCCTGTGTGAGACCCTCGTTGAACACGGCGTCGAACCGCGCGTCGACGGGGCGGGAAACGTCCTCGCCTCGCGGGGAGAGGGTTTGCCCCATACCCTGCTGAACACCCACATCGACACCGTCTCGCCGCACGTCCCCTTCGATCGCGCCGGCGAGGTGATCCGCGGGCGCGGGTCCTGTGACGCGAAGGGGCCGCTCGCGGCGATGCTCGCGGCGTTTCTCGGATGCGAGCCCGACGGCCGGATCACGCTCGCGGTCACGCCCGACGAGGAGACGCTCTCGACGGGCGCCCACCACCTCTCGCTCGAATTCGACCGGTGTATCGTCGGCGAACCCACGGATCTGGATGTCTGTATCGCCGCGAAGGGTCGGTTTCAAGGGACGCTCACCGTTCGCGGAAAGAACGCCCACGCCGCCGAACCCGAGACGGGAACGAACGCGATCTCGGGGGCGGGACGCGTCCTCGTCGCCCTCGAATCGTTCGACGCCGACGCCGATCCCCATCCCGATCTGGGCGGCCCGACGCTCACGCCGACGATCATCGAGGGCGGGACCGCGACGAATCAGGTGCCCGCCGGGTGTCGGATCACCCTCGACCGCCGGAGCGTCCCGCCCGAGACCACCGGGGAGTTCGCCGACGCGCTCGGGGCCCACCTCGAATCACACGTTCCCGATGTCGACGCCGAGTTCCGGTTCACCGAACGCGAGACGCCCTTTTTGGAGGCGTTCGAGACCGACCCCGGTGAGCCGGTCGTCGAGGCGCTGCGGGCGGCGGGTGCGGGCGACCCACGTCCGTTCACCGCCGCCACGGAGGCCTCGTACTTCGCGAACGAGGCTCCTACTGTGGTCTTCGGGCCGGGCGTGCTCGCCGACGCCGAGGGCGCGGTTGCCCACGGCGATCGGGAGTACGTTCGGATCGAGCGGGTCCGGTGGGCGGCCGAGGTTTTGGAGGGGGCGCTCGCCCGGCTGCACTGATACCCTTTTCACGCTACCGGAGCCGTTCGACGTCCTCCGGTGGCTCGCCGAACTCCTCGGGATGACAGCAGGCCGCGAGCCGCTCGGCCGCGTCGACAAGCCGGGGGCTCCAGCGGTTCAGGTAGCTCGCGCCGTCCATGGCATAGGCACGTCCGTTCCGGGCGGCCGACAGCCCCGCCCAGCCCTCGCGCTCGGTCAGCTCCTCGCTCCGGGCGATGGTGGCCTCGACGTCGAACCCGCAGGGCGCGGCGACGAGCACCTCGGGATCGTATTCGACCACCGAGGGCCATTCGACCTCGACGGTCCGGTCGCCGGGCTCGGCGAGCCCGTACTCGCCGCCCGCGATTTCGACCAGCTCGGGCACCCAGTTGCCGGCGGCGATGAGCGGGTCGAGCCACTCGAGGACCGCGACCCGCGGGCGATCCAGTCCCTCCGTTCGCGCCTCGATCCCCGCCAATCGATCGCGAAGCGTCGCGTTCAGCTCCCCCGCCCGTTTCTCGCGTCCGACGGCCTCGCCGACCCGCTCGATACACGAGAAGAGGTCCTCCAACTCGTTGGCGTCCAGGCCGACCACGTCGGGATCGCCGTCCAAGTCGCCGAGGACCTCGTCGACGAGGGTCGTATCGACCGCACAGACCCCACAGACCTCCTGGCTCAGGATCAGGTCGGGCTCGGCGTCGCGAAGCGTCCCGACGTCGAGGCGGTAGACGGTCCCCTCGGCGCTCACGGTCCGCACGCGGTCGTGGCGTTCGGCGCTCGACCCGCCGCGCACTCTGGAGAAATCGATCGACGGCAGGTCCTCCACTCGCGGCGGGTAGTCACAGGCGTGCGAGACGGCGACCGGGTCGATCCCGAGCGCACACAGGATCTCCGTTCCCGAGGGCGAGGTCGAAACGACGTTCATGCGTCGAGTGGGTTCTGCGGACTCCTAACCGTTGAGGTCGTCGACCAGCTCGTCGGCCAGCCCGGTGTAGCCGGCCGGGGACAGGGCGAGGAGCTCCTCGCGAGTCCGCTCGTCGACGTCGATCTCCCGAAAGAGCTCTTTGAAGTCGTCGAGAGATGTGCGCCGCCCGCGCGTCAGTGCCTTCACCCGCTCGTAGGCGTCGGTGTGACCCTCCCGTCGGAGAATCGTTTGCACTGCTTCGCCGATCACCTCCGGGTTCTCATCGAGCTCCTCGCGCATGACCGCCTCGTTGGGCGTCACTTTTCCTAGCCCCGTCTCGCATTTCCCGTAGCCGATCAGGCAGTGGGCGAGCGCCGCGCCGATGTTCCGTTTCACCGTCGAGTCCGAGAGGTCGCGCTGGAGCCGCGAGGTGGTGACGTAGTCGGCGAGGAACGTTAAATCAGAATTGGCCTTCGAGAGGTTTCCC
>NZ_RDQG01000063.1 GCF_003697815.1 Halalkalicoccus subterraneus
GATCATCGAGTCGTAATCCGTGACGATCTCGTCGCCCTGCCGGAGCGCGTCGTCCATCCGCACACCGATCCCGCCCGGCGGATCGTAGATCGCCAGTTTCCCACCCGGGGAGGGTGCGAACTCCTCGGCGGCGTTCTCGGCGTTGATCCGGAACTCCATCGCGTGGCCGTCGATTCCCACGTCGTCCTGCCCGAAGTCGATCTCCTCGCCGGCGGCGGCCCGGAGTTGCCACTTCACGATGTCGATACCCGTGATCTCCTCCGTGACCGTGTGTTCGACCTGAATCCTCGTATTCACTTCGAGGAAGTAGAAGTTCGTCTCCGAACCCAGCAGTTCGCCGTCCTCCCGTTCCGGGTCCTCCTCGACGAGGAATTCGACGGTGCCGGCGTTGGTGTACTCGGCGGCACTCACCCCGCGGCGGGCCGATTCGCCGATCTTCTCCCTGAGGTCGTCGGTCAGTGCCGGACTGGGCCCCTCCTCGATGACCTTCTGGTGACGGCGCTGGAGCGAGCAGTCACGCTCGCCCAGATGCCGGACGTTGCCCTCGTGATCCGCGAGGATTTGGACCTCGATGTGGCGTGGGTTCTCGAGGAACCGCTCGACGTAGACCGAATCGTTGTCGAAGTAGGCCTCTCCCTCGCGTTTCGCGCTTTGAAGCTGATCCGCTGCTTCGTCGGGGCCCTGAACGATCTTCATCCCGCGACCGCCGCCGCCGCCCTCGGCCTTGATCGCGACCGGGTAGCCGTGGTCCTCGCCGAACTCCTTGACCTCCTCGGGGTCGGTGACGGGGTCTGTCGTCCCGGGGACGATCGGCACCCCAGCCTCCTGCATGACCCGGCGGGCGTTGGTCTTCTCGCCGAGTTGCTCCATCGCGTCGCTTTTCGGCCCGATCCACGTAATGGCGTCCTCGGCCTCGACCTTCGCGGCGAACTCGGCGTTTTCCGCGAGGAAGCCGTAGCCCGGATGGATCGCGTCGGCGTCGGCCTTCCGGGCGGCCTCTATCACCGCCTCGTGATCCAGATACGAGTCGGCCGCCCGCGCCGGCCCGACGTTGTAGGCCTCGTCGGCGTAGCGGACGTGACCCGAATCCGTGTCGGCCTCGCTGTAGACGGCGACCGTACTGACGTTCAGTTCCTCGCACGCACGCATGACGCGAACGGCGATCTCACCTCGATTCGCGACTAAGACTTTCCTAAACATTGTTGATGGTCTCGGCGTAAGTTACCTCATTCTGTCGGTTCGACCCGCCGCCGCCCAGCCGTCGGTCGGCGCGCCGCTCGGTACGCGCACCCGTCTGCTTTGGGTGTTCTCGATCCGGCCCGCGAAGGTCCAGCGCTCGCCCTCCCAGGTCGGTTCGGCCTCGCCGCCCGCAGCGGCCTCCTGGTCGCGCAAGTGTGACCCGATTGCCGCCGCGATCGCCGCGGCCTCGGCCTCGCTGGCGCTTTCGGGAATCGAAAGCGTGGTATCGCCCTCGCTCATAGCGGGATGTTTCCGTGTTTCCTCTCCGGTTGGGATTCGCGTTTCGAGCGCAGCATCTCGAGGTCGTCGACCAGCCGCGGGCGGGTGTCGGCGGGTTCGATCACGTCGTCGACGAAGCCCCTGTCGGCGGCGGTGTAGGGGTTCGCGAACTCCTCGCGGTACTCGTCGATCAGCTCCTGACGCCGGGCCTCCGTGTCCTCGGCCTCCTCGAGTTCCTGCCGGTAGAGGATGTTCACCGCCCCCTGCGGGCCCATCACCGCGATCTCGCTCGTCGGCCAGGCGTAGTTGACGTCCGCGCCCAGATGTTTCGAGGCCATCACGCAGTACGCGCCGCCGTAGGCTTTGCGGGTGATCACCGTCAGTAACGGTACCGTTGCCTCCGAGTACGCATAGAGGAGTTTCGCGCCGTGGCGGATGATCCCCCGGTGTTCCTGGTCGGTGCCGGGCATATATCCCGGAACGTCGACGAACGTCAGGATCGGGACGTTGAACGCGTCACAGAACCGGACGAACCTCGAGGCCTTCATGCTCGCGTCGACGGTGAGGGTGCCGGCGTTCGCACGGGGCTGGTTCGCGACGACCCCTATGGAATGGCCGTCCAGTCGGGAGAAGCCGACGACGACGTTCTTCGCGAATTCGGGGGCGACCTCGAAGAACGCCCCCTCGTCGGTGACGCCGTCGATCACGTCGACCATGTCGTAGGGTTTGCGGGGCTCGTCGGGGACGATCCCGTTCAGCGACTCGTCCCGGCGATCGGGGTCGTCCCACGGCTCGACCCGCGGCGGGTCCTCGACGTTGTTCTGTGGGACGTACGACAGCAGGCGCTTGATGTCGTCGAGCGCGGCCTTCTCGCTTTCGGCGGCGAACTGCGCGACGCCGGTCTTGTTCGCGTGGGTGCGCGCGCCGCCCAGTTCCTCTTGAGTGACCTGCTCGCCGGTGACCGTCTCAATCACCCCCGGACCGGTGATGTACATGTGGCTCGTGTCCTTCACCATGAAGACGAAGTCCGTGATCGAGGGCGAGTAGACCGCCCCGCCCGCACACGGCCCCATAATCGCCGAGATCTGGGGAACCACGCCGCTCGCCTTCTGGTTGCGGTGGAAGATATCGGTAAAGCCCGCCAGCGAGGTAACTCCCTCCTGGATTCGTGCGCCCGCCGAGTCGTTGAACCCGACGATCGGCGCACCGACCTCCATGGCGGTGTCCATCACCTTGCAGATCTTCTCGGCGAACACTTCCCCGAGGGAGCCCCCGAAGACGGTGAAGTCGTGGGCGAAGACGAACGTCTTTCGCCCGTTGACGTCGCCGTAGCCGGTGACGACGCCGTCACCGAGTATCTTCCGTTCCTCCATTCCGAAGTTGTGGCTCCGGTGGGTCCGAAGCTGGTCGAACTCGTGGAAGGACCCGTCGTCGAGGAAGTACTCGATGCGCTCTCTGGCAGTCATCTTTCCCTTCTCGTGTTGGGACTCGATACGGTCCTCCCCACCGCCGAGCTCGGCCTCGGCCTTCAGCTCGCGGAGCTCCTCGATGTCGTCGTCGATGGTCACCGCCACCACCGTCCTTCACGGTTCAGCATACGCCAACCCATTACGGAGGCGATCAAAAACGTTCCGCACGATCGAGCCCGGGCGGGGCTACTGCAGCGGCGCCGGGACGATATAATAGCCCGTCTCGGGCGTGAGAAACAGGTCGTTGAAGTTGAGCGCGACGACTACCAGAACGACCACGAGGACGAACGTCCGGAGCGACCACAGCCACGCCGGGCCGACGCCCAGCGAGGAGCCCCGCTCGAGTTCGTCGATCGCCTCGTCGCCCATGATCCACCCGACGAACACGACGACCGCCAGCACGGCAAGCGGCAGGAACAGCGTCACGCCCAGTCCGTCGAACCAGTCGAGCCACGCGGTGTCGAGCGCCGAGGGGATTCCCAGGAGGAACCCGGCGATCCCCAGCCCGACGGCGGCCGGCGCGCGCGCGACCCCAAACGTATCGACGGCGTAGGCAACGGCGGCCTCCAGCAGGCTGATCGCCGACGAGAGGGCCGCGATGAAGACGACGCCGAAGAAGACGACCCCGACGATCTGTGCGAGGAGGTCGCCGCCGGGGAGTTCGGCCAGCGCCGTCGGGATGGCGACGAACACGGCACCGGCACCGCCCTCGCCCGGCGGGACGCCCTGTGCGAACAGTAGCGGCATGACGACGAGCCCCGCGAGCACGCCGACGAACGTGTTCGTGACCGCGATGGCCAACCCGTCGGCGAAGAGGCTGTCATCGCGGCCGAGATAGGACGCGTACGTGATCATCACCGAGAAGCCGAGCGACAGCGAGAACAGCGCCTGTCCGAACGCCGCCGGCAGGATCGACTGCCAGTTCTCGGCGATCACGCCGAAATCGGGCGATAGGAAGAAGGCGTATCCCTCACCTGCGCCGGGGAGCGTTGCCGTAAAGCCCGCGAGTACGAGCAGCAGGACGACGATGCTCGGGACCATGAACTTCGTCGCGAGTTCGATCCCCCGCTCGATGCCGAAGGCGACGATGCCGATCGTGATCGCGATGAAGATCGCGTGCGTGAGGACCGCGGGGAGGCCAGCCGAGACGGCGCCGAAATAGCTTTCGGGGGCCGCGAGCGCGTTGCCGGTGACGCTGCCGGCGATATAGCGGGTAACCCAGCCGCCGACGACGCTGTAGTACGACAGCGTCCAGAACGACGCGAGAATACCGATCGCACCGACGAAGCGCCAACTCGGGCGGTCGAGGGTGCGAAACGCCTTCACGGCGTCGACGTTCGCCCGGCGACCGATCGAGAACTCCGCGAGGATCACCGGGATACCGATCAGCAACACCGCCGCGAGGTAGACGACGAGGAACGCTGCCCCACCGTTGGCCGAGGTCTGGAACGGGAACCGCCAGATGTTCCCCAGACCGACCGCACTGCCGACGGCGGCCAGGATGAACCCCGTTCTGGTCGCCCATGTTTCACGTTGTGACATGGGGCCATCATTCGCTCCGTCTGTTATAAACCCACCGATAGAGGGAACCAGATGACATGATTTCTGCTGGCTTCCAGGCGAATCGAATCGCCGGCAAGCGTAGGTGTTCGATACGGAGTCGGTTCCCAGTAACTCGAACGTTCCAATGAATGGATGTATCAGGCCTCGCCGTAGACCGCGCCGCACCCGCCTTGACGAAGCCTTCACAGATCGCACTGCCGAACGAGCCGGTCACCAGTGCTACCCGCCCGTCCGAGCGGCGATACCGAGACCGGAACGACAAGCTACTTCCCGGTCGGCGTTGAGTGTAGAGTCAATGCAGACTTCCCAGTCCTCCATCCCGGGCGACGTCGCCGAGGAGGGTGACAGCCCGGCGACCGTGCTGCTCTGTGGTCCCCACGGCGAGTCGTGGGGTCCGATCTGGGACCAGCGCGATCCGGAGTCGGTGAACGTCCTCGCGATCACGACCCATCTCGACCCGCTCGAATGGATCGACGCCTGCGAACAGCAACTCGGCACCCTTCCGATGAAGACCGGCGCGATTCGACTCGGAACGCCCATCGACCCACTGACGACCGACCACCCGAGCCACGAGGGCGCGGACCTGCCGTTGACGGCCGTCGAGCGCCCAAGCGACCTCGACGAGCTCTACACGGCTATCAACCTCTACATCACCGAGTGGCTTCACACCGACCAGCAGACGCTGATCTGGCTCGAATCGCTGACGCCCGTGATCGAGCACGTCGGGGCCAAGCGCACGATCGCGTTCGTCGAGTCGCTCGCCGAACGCCTGCGTATGACCGGAACGGTCGCCTACGCGCGCCTCGACCCGCGCGATCACGACGAGCACACCCGCTCGATGATCCGAAGCGCGTTCGACCGCGTGGTCGAGATCGAGGCGGACGGACCCGCCGTCGCGGCGGATTCGCGCGAGGAACTCGTGTTGCGGGCGCTCAGAGCCGAGGGACGGCTCTCTGCCGACGCGCTCGCCGGGCGGGTCGCCGCAAACGAGAACGCCCGCCATCCGGACGGGTACGACCCCGCGAACGCCCGGCTCATCGAGATCGACCTCTATCACGCGAGCCTCCCGAAGCTCGCCGACGCGGGGTTCGTAAACGTCGAGTGGGACGAGCGGATCGTCGAGCTCGCAGTCGAGCCGGAACGTATCGACGGGCTGCTCGAACGGAGGAACGGCGGCGCGAGATAGGACCATGTCAAAGGACGACTCGATCAGTAGGACGGGTTCGACCGAACACGAGACACACCACCCGCCCGCGGCCGACACGTCGCCCGTCGTGTCGGTCACGGCGGCGATCGCCGCCGCGCGGGACGAGGCCCCGATGGACCTCGTCCCGCCACTCGAATCGGTCGTCGACACGGACGAACTCCGCGCCCACGTCGAGGACGCGGCCGACGACGAACGGCTCTCGTTTCGGTACAAGGACTGTTCGGTCGAGATCTACGGCAGCGGCCGGATCGTCGTCGAAACCGACCGGCCACGCCTCCCGAAACGCGACGTCCCCGACCGGATCCGACGGCTCGTCGAGGAGCGGTACGTCCCCGGAACCGGGGCCGAACAGACCGAACGCAGGCGGGCGATCCGGGCGGCGTACTGCTTCCTCCGCAACCAGGGCAGTGCCCGGCGGAGCGACTTCATCCGCGAGGTCTATCCCTGCTATCCGGGCGGGTACTCGATCCCCGACGGCGGGTGGTGGGAGACGATCGTCAAACCCGGTCTGAGCGCCTGTCCCGACATCGCGAAGGGCAACGCGATGTGGTACTACGTCGGTGACTGAAAAGGACGAGGAGTGTTCTACGGCTCGATCAGTAGTTTTCCCAGGAAGCTCTCCTCAAGCACCGCACGCTGGGCCTCGCCCGCTTCTTCGAGGGAGTAGCTTCGCTCGACGCGGATCGAAAGCTCCCCGCGTTCCATGAGCGTCGCGAGCCGTTCCAAGGGACGGGAGAGGTCCGGCGTGTTGAACATGCTCATGAGGTGGACCCGGAGTTCCTTCGCGCGGGCGGCCGGGACGTTCTCCCAGCCTGCTTCCGGTACTGTGTTCCCGATCCCGACGATGCGCGCGCCCTGCTGGGCGACCGCCGCATCGAAGTCGAGGTACTCGTCGAGGCGATGGTCGAGGATCACCGCCGGTTCGTACTCCCCGACTACTTCTTCGAGGTTTTCATCAGCGTAGTCGAAGACCGCGTCCGCGCCCAGCCCTTCCAAGGCCTCGTGATACTCGGGCGAGGCGGTCGTGAGTACGTCCGCACCGGTCGCCGCGGCGAGCTGGACGGCAGCGTGGCCCACCCCACCGGAGCCGCCGTGGATCAGGCAGGTCTCGGCGGGTTCGAGGCCAGCGTGGTCGATCAGCGCGCGCCAGGCGGTCACGGCGGCGACGCCCGCCCCGCCGCCCGCACCGAATCCGACGTTCTCGGGGAGGTGTGCGATCCGGTCCGTCGGGACGAGCACGTACTCGGCGTAGGAACCTTGGTGATCCCTGCCGAGGCCGGTCCCGAACACCCGGTCGTCCGCCTCGAAGCCAGGCGTCCAGTCGCCGGCCTCCTCGACGATACCCGCAAAATCCGAGCCGGGCGTCATCGGCAACTGGGAGGGCTGGAACGACCCTTCGCGGAAGTAGGTGTCGACGGGGTTCACCCCGGCAGCCTCGACACGCACGAGCAGTTCGTGCCCGCCCGGCTCCGGCCGGTCGATGTCGTCTACGTCCAGTACCTCGGGACCGCCATGATCGTGGTATCGTACCGCACGCATACCCAGGAATCGAAGCCGGAGAACAAAGCCTTACTGTTCAGTCCGTCAGCCCGTAGCCCCGCGCGAACATGGCGATGTCGAGCGCGACCACGGCGAGCGTCAGCCCCGAGAGGACCGCAAGCGCGGCGTTCGGATCGACGTCGGAGTAGCCGAGAAAGCCGTACCTGACGCCGTTTACCATGTAGACCATCGGGTTCAGGAGTGAAACGGTCCGCCACAGTGACGGCAGGATCTCGAGCGAGTAGAAGACGCCGCCGAAGAAGACCAACGGTCGAAGGATGAACTGGTTCATCACCGTGAGGTGATCGAAATCGTCGGCGATCAATCCCCCGATGATCCCGAGGGCGGCGAACAGCAGCGAGACGACGAACATGAACGCGACGAGATAGAACGGCTGTTCGACTCCCACTGGCGTGAAGAACGCGCCGATGACTGCGATGATGACCCCGACGACGACCCCGCGGGCCGCACTGGAGAGGACGTAGGCCAGCACCATTTCGGTGTACGAAAGCGGCGAGGTGATCGTCTCGTGGATGTACTCGTTCCAGCGCCCGTGGAAGATCGAAAACGAGGCGTTCTCGAAGGCGTTCGAGATCGCCCCCAGCACCACGAGTCCGGGCAGGAGAAAGAGGATGTACGAGAAGCCCTGTATCTCCTGAATGCGCGTCCCGAGGATGACGCCGAACACCGAGAAGTACAACACGTTCGTGATCATCGGCGGGAGGAAGGTGTTCCACGGCCGACGGACGAACCGCTGGACCTCGCGTTCGAGCAGCGTGTAAAAGCGCGCCGAGAGCGGGTTGGCGACCATCAGCGCGCCTCCCCCGCGAGGCGGGTGGGTTCGTCGGGCTCGTCGGCTTCGTGGGATTCCTCGGACGCCTCCGCGTCGTCGCTCCCGCCCTGGCCCTCGGTGAGTTCGACGAATATCTCCTCCAACGACGTGCGCGAGATCTCGATATCCGTGATCTCGTGGCCCCGCGCTTCGAGCGCGTTGAGCAGGCGTGGCGCGACCCGACCGCCACCGCCGGCGACGCGCGCGACGAGGTGACTCCCCTCCAGTCGGACCTCCTCGACGGCCTCGATCTCGCGGTCGATATCCGGCGCGCTCGCGGGCGGGTCGCGCAGTTCGACGGAGACCGTATCGCTTCCACGCGCCATGAGTTCGTCGGGCGTCGCGACCGTGACCTTTCGGCCCGCGTCCATGATCGCGACCCGGTCACAGAGGCGTTCGGCCTCCTCGATGTAGTGGGTGGTCAGCAGGATCGTCGTCCCCTCGTCGTTCAGCCGGTTGATCACCTCCCAGAGGTCGTGGCGCAACTGGACGTCGACGCCCGCGGTCGGCTCGTCGAGGATCAGGAGGTCGGGCTCGGTCACGATCGCGCGCGCGAGGAGCAGCCGACGCTTCATCCCGCCCGAGAGCCAGTCGAAGCGGGTGTTTCGCTTCTCGTAGATCCCGACGAGCTTCAGCGCCTCGTCCGCGCGGCGTTCGGCCTCCTCGCCGCTGATACCGTGATAGCCCGCCTTGTGCAGCAGCACCTCGCGGATCGGGAAAAAGCGGTCGACGTTGAACTCCTGGGGGGCGAGCCCGATGGAGTCGCGCACCTCCCGGTAGTCGTCCTCGACGTCGTTGCCGAACACGCGCACCTCGCCGCCGGTCTTTCTGACGAGTCCGACCAGCGTGTTGATGAACGTGGTCTTGCCCGCGCCGTTCGGTCCGAGCAGTCCGAAGAACTCCCCGGCCTCGATCGACAGGGAGAGACCGTCCAGCGCCCGGACGTCGTCGTACTCCTTTTCGAGTCCTCTCGCTTCGATCGCCAGTGTCATTACCGGGTCGAGGCGCTCGCAACGATAAAGCGCGACGGATGCGGAAGCCTATTCGAGATAGCCAAGATCCGAAAGCCGACCCTCGACGTCCCCATCGGCGGTGGTCGTTCGAGTCCCCGCCTCGCGTTCGGGATACGTCATCTCGTCGGACGGTGGAACCAGCCCCAGGGGCTCGCCGTCCATGCGGTCGCTCCGGGGAACCCCGAGCGCGGAGAGGACCGTCGGGGCGATGTCGAGGAGGTGGGCACCCGATATCTCCTCGTCCCCGTCCCCGGTTTCGATGCCGGGGCCCGCCGCCATCACGACGCCGTCGAGCTTGTGGTTCCACGGCTCGGCGGGCGAGGCAAACAGCTCGTCGCGTAGTTGGGCCGAGAGGAAGTAGTTCCAGTCGTTGGGTACGGTCATGACGTCGACCGCGCGATCGACGTTCGGCCCCTCGAAGTACTCCTCGACGCGCGCGACGTCCTCGAAGACGCGCTCGCCGTCCGGGGCGCGAACCCCCGAAAGTAGCCCGATCAGTTCGTCGCGTACGTCCTCGTACTCCTCAGGGGAAACGACGCCCTCCGGATCGCGCCCTTCGAGGTTGATCCGGACGCCCGTCTCGACGCGCGAACGCATGTAGGCGGCCGAGGCGGCGAAGTCGACCTGTTCGTCGGAGGCCTTGACGATTCCGGCGGGCGCATGGCGTTTCGCCAGGTCGTTGAGACCGACGCGTTCGAGCGTCCGACCGATTTTCCTGGTCGTCACGCCGAAGTTCGCGGCGGACGCGACTCCGCGTTCGAGCAGCGTCGGTTCGCGCTCGGTCGTCTCCTCGCCCTTCCTGAGCGACTGCTCACGAACCGTCTGCCAGGAGGGCATCCCCGCAGCACTGCGGGTCGTCTCGACGTATCCGTGCCCCCTGAGGAAGGTGTTGAGGCGGAATTCGCTGCCCTCGTACTTCCCGAGGCCGTGGTCGCTCACGAGCAGCGCGACGTTCGGATCCGTCTCCTCGAGGATCCGCTCGACCTCCCGGTCGACCGCCTCGTAGATCTCCGTGACCAGCTCCTCCTGGTAGCCGTACTGGTGAAAGACCGTGTCGGTGACCTGGAACTGGACGAACCCGAAATCGGGCTCGAACCTCTCGGCGAGATACAGGAACGCGTCGCTTCGCATCGAGACCGAATCGACGTACTCCTCGAAGGCGTCGGCCTCGCCGCCCGGCGTCGGATAGACGGTGTACTCGCCGATCGCCTCGCGGACCTCCTCAAGGATCCCCTCGGGATGGGAGGGCGGGTTTTCGGGGGCAGTGAAGCCGGGGATGACCGCCCCGTCGATCTCGCTTGGCGGGTAGGTCATCGGAACGTTGACGACGACGCTTCGCTTGTCGTGGTGGTCAAGCAGTTCCCACAGCGAGTGTTCGTCGACCGAACTCGCGTTCGCGACCCCCCAGTCGTAGCCGTCGTAGGTCAGAAAGTCGAACACGCCGTGTTTGCCGGGGTTCGTCCCCGTGTACAGCGAGGGCCACGCGCTGGCGGTCCACGGCGGGATCTGTGATTCGAGCGTCCCGCTCGGTTCCCCCTCCCAAATCGACTGGATCGTCGGTACGCGCCCCTCCTCGAACAACGGTTCGAGTATCCCCCGACTGCAGGCGTCGATCCCAATCAACAGCGTATCGACGTCCCCCTCACTGTGGTCCGGTGTCATGCGTATACCGAAGAACGGCTCGCGCCCTTATTATGGATCATGTAATCCGACGAACGAGCGATTAGCTGGCACATAAACGCGGTCTATCGGACGGTCGGCGGGCGTTACTCGGCGCGTGCGGGAACCGATATGAGCGGGATTTAAGCGGTCACCGAACACGGGTATAGCTGCATGAAGCTTCACGAATACCAAGCGAAGTCGGTGTTCGCCGACGCCGGGATCCCGACACCCGATTCGCAGCTCGCAGAAAGCACCGACGAGGTGCTCGCTGCGGCCGAGTCGGTCGGCTACCCGGTCGCCGTCAAGGCGCAGGTACAGGTCGGCGGTCGCGGCAAGGCCGGCGGGATCGAACTCGTCGAGGACGACGAGGAGGCCCGCGAGGCCGCCGACTCGATCCTCGGGATGGACCTCAAGGGCTACACCGTCGATCGCGTGCTCGTCGAGGAGGCCGTCGACTTCGTCGACGAACTCTACGTCGGCGTAACGATGGACCGCGGCGAGGGGAAACCCGTCGCGATGGTCTCGGAGAAAGGTGGGGTGGACATCGAGTCGGTCGCAGAGGAGGACCCCGACGCGATCGCCCGCGAACACGTCGACCCCGCGTTCGGTCTCCAGCCGTACCAGGCCCGCCGCGCGGTCTACGACGCCGGGATCGACCGCGAGGTCGCAAGCGACGTCTCGAGCGTACTCACGACGCTCTTTTCGCTCTGGGACGATCGGGACGCCAGCGACACGGAGATCAACCCGCTGATGGTCACGAGCGACGGCGAAGTGATCGCTGCCGACGCCGTGATGAACATCGACGAGGACGCGCTGTTTCGCCAGTCCGAACTGGCCGAGATGGAGGAGGAGTCCTACACCGACGACCTCGAACGAAAGGCCGGCGAGTACGGCTTCGATTACGTTCGATTGGAGGGCGACGTCGGCATCATCGGTAACGGTGCGGGTCTCGTGATGACGACCCTCGACCTCGTCGATTACTATGGGGGCGAGCCCGCGAACTTCCTCGACGTCGGCGGCGGCGCGAAGGCAGACCGGATCGCCAACGCGCTTGACATGGTCTTCTCCGACGAGAACGTCGAGTCGGTCGTGTTCAACATCTTCGGCGGCATTACTCGAGGGGATGAGGTCGCGAAAGGGATCAACAACGCCCTCGAACAGTTCGAGGAGATCCCCAAACCGGTGGTCGTCCGGCTTGCGGGGACGAACGCCGAGGAGGGCATGGAGATCCTGAACGCGGATCTCGTGCAGGTCGAACAGACATTGGAGGAAGCGGTTCAGCGTGCCGTCGAGAACGCACAGGAGGGAGACGCATGAGCATTCTAGTCGACGACGACACCCGCGTGGTCGTACAGGGCATCACCGGCGGCGAGGGCAAGTTCCACGCCGAACAGATGATGGAGTACGGCACCAACGTCGTCGCGGGTGCGGTGCCCAACCGCGGCGGCCAAGAAGTAGCCGGCGTGCCGGTCTACGACACCGTCAGCCAAGCAGTCAGGGAGGAGGACGCCGACGCCTCGGTGATCTTCGTGCCGCCCGCGTTCGCCGCGGACGCCGTCTTCGAGTCGCTCGATTCGGAACTGGATCTGGCAGTGGCGATTACCGAGGGGATCCCGACCCAGGACATGAGCAAGGTCTACAAGCGCCTCTCGGAGGTCGATACCCGGCTGATCGGGCCGAACTGTCCGGGAATCATCACGCCCGGCGAGGCGAAGTTGGGCATCCTGCCGGGGGACATCTTCTCGGCGGGCAACGTCGGGCTCGTCTCGCGCTCTGGTACCCTGACCTACCAGGTCGTCGACAACCTCACGAACCGCGGACTCGGCCAGTCGACCGCGATCGGGATCGGTGGCGACCCGATCATCGGAACCTCCTTCGTCGACGCGCTCTCGACCTTCGAGGACGACCCCGAGACCGACGCGGTCGTCATGTGCGGCGAGATCGGCGGCGAGGACGAGGAGCAGGCCGCCGAGTTCATCGCCGACAACATGGACACCCCGGTCGCGGGCTTCATCGCCGGCCGGACCGCCCCGCCCGGAAAGCGGATGGGCCACGCCGGTGCGATCGTTTCGGGCAGCGGGACCGGTACCGCAGAATCGAAGATCGACGCGCTCAACGACGCCGGCGTCCCCGTCGGGGACACCCCCGAGGAGGTCGCCGACAACGTCGAGGAGCTGCTGTAGCCCTCAGGCGTTCTGTTTTCGGTGCACGCGCTGTCCGCGCCCGGAGAGCCGGGCGACGTCGCGTTCGAGTGCGGCCGCGTACTCGAGCCGAAGCGTGCGGGCGTCGGTGTCGTCGATCGACGCTCCCGTATCGATCCGCCGTGTGAGCGGATCGTAGGCCCCGGTGTCGAACCCCATCCGCTCGAGGTATTCGCGGACACGATCCGATTCGAGCCCCTCGTGAATCGCGGCGTCGGTGTACTCGCGAACGGCCTCGAACTCCGGAAGCGTGATCGTATCGTCGGTGACGAGCCCGAGGTCGCCCTCAACGCGGACATCCACCTGGCTCGCCTCGTCCACCAGTGGGTACATCTCGCCCGCGAGCTGGAGGATCTGGCTCGGGAGCGTGGCGTCGGGCGAGCGCCATTCGACGGTCGGGAAACACTTGCGCAGCCGTATCGGCGTCCAGATCGCATCGTCGGCCGTGAAGCACGCCTCGAACTCCTCGTCGGAGACACCGACATCCATCGCCGCCCGTTCGAACTCGGCGTAGCGCCGTTCGAGCCGGTCGTCCCACTCGGCGACGCTCCCGGCGTAGTTCCAGAGCTGACCGTGATCGGGGAACTTCTCGTACCCCTTCTTCCGGTAGATGTAGGGACGCGCGCCGGCGGCGACCCGCTGGCCCCTGTAGTACGGCGAGGAGTTCACCAACGCGAGTGCGGGATCGAGCGCGGTCAGCGTGTTCAACTGGTCGACGACGCGGCGCTTCTCGAAGTGAATGTGCGTGCCCGCACAGTGTTTCGCGTACTCGAAATCGTCGCCGAGAACCCGCTCTTGGATCCGGGTTCTGTCGCCGGGCAGCTGTTCGATCGCATCTGAGGCCAGGGGCGTCGCCAACGGGACGAGTCCCTTACCACGCGACCTCGCCTCGCGCAGCGTTTCCTCTAACAGCCCGGTGAACTGCGTGGCGAGATCGGTGACTGACTCACACGGTGTCGTCTTGATTTCGAGGAGACAGTCGACGAACTCCTCTTCGACCTGTGGCGAGATCCCCGTCAGGCTACCGGGCGTACACAGCTCGCCCTCCCGGTCGATCACCCAGTACTCGACTTCGACGCTCGTTTTCATTGTGTTGGTTGGCTCCGTGACCGCATCACCCGCGCTTGTTCGTCGACAACGATGCACCGCCACGGTGGCGCCGTGTGGGTCGGTCCGGGATCGAGTGTCTCGAAGACCGTCCGTGCTACTTCGGTGGATCGAGCGATGATACACCCCCGGACTCCGTGATCCCGACATCCATGACGGACGAATCGAATGGTTCGACCATGTAGTTAGAATGTATCGACAGTTAATAAATCTAAGTGTGCGGACTATCCATCCACGAACGGTCCTATTCGGCATACTTTAGAATACAGACGTCAACACAGCCACCGACATCACCTGGTCGATCGGTTACGCTCTCGGCATTACAACACCCGGGTCAGATCATCGAGTTCGATCGTCCTCGCGTCCACCTCGGTCTCGCTCGACTCCTTGAACCCGTTGCCGGTGAGGATCGTTACGACCCGTTCACCCGTGACGATCTCGTCGCGTTCGGCCAGTCGTTCGAGGCCCGCGTACGCGACCGCCGAGGAGGCCTCGACGCGGAACCCCCCTGCGTGTGCGAGCCGCCGCTGGGCGCTACGGGTTTCCTGGTCGGAGACCGAGATCGCCCCGCCGTCCGTATCGCGCAGCGCCGCAAGCGCCCGGTTTCCGCTGGGCGGGTCGGCGTTGGCGATCGAGTAGGCGATCGTCCCTTCAGCCTCGACCGGTTCCACTTCCGTTTCGCCCGCCTCGAACGTCCGAACGATCGGGTCGCAGGCACTCGACTGACAGGCGTACAACCGCGGGAACTGCTCGATCAGCCCGGCAACTCGGAGTTCGGAAAGCGCCCGCCAGATGCCGCTCAACTGGCCGCCACTGGAGACGGGAAGCACGATCGCGTCGGGGACCTCGGGCGAGAACGCCTCACAGATCTCGAACGCGACCGTCCGCTGGCCCGCAACCCGAAGCGGTGTATCGGAGTTGACGAACTCGACCTCCTCGATTCTCAGGGATTCTTCGTAGAGACGGCCGTAGTCGCCCTCGACGCGCAGGATATCGGGCTCGTAGTGTGCGATGTGCGAGAGGCGTTCGTCGGGGATGTCGCCGGGAACGCAGACCGTACAGTCCAGCCCGGAACCGGCGGCACAGGCGGCGGTGCTCATCGCCATATTGCCGTGTGAGACGGTTCCGAGGCGGTCGATCCCGTTCTCGCGGGCGTAGGAAACCGCCAGCGCGCTGCCGCGGTCCTTGAAGCTCCCCGTCGGGTTCTGGCCCTCGTCCTTCAGGTACAGTTCGACGCCGCCGAGGTCGAGGCGTGGCGTCCGTACCAGCGGCGTGCCGCCGGCGGCCGCCGCGACGCCCGAGGGACGTTCGGCGGGAAGCACGTCGGCGTAGCGCCACATCCCCGGATCGCGCCCGGCGGGCCACTCGAAGCGCTCGGGTTCGAACCAGAGGGGCTCGCCGCAGGGACAGCGTTTTCGCTCGTCGAAGTCGAACGAACGGCCGCAGTCGTAACACTGGACGGTCGTCATACCGCACGCGACGACGACTGGGAAAAAGAGCCTGCTGGTCAGAGGTACGCGGCGTCCCAGCGCGTCGCCTTACGCGTGTTGCCACACTCGTTACAGACGACCCGACCCGAGGCGTCCATCGCGTTGTCGAAGCTCTCGCAGGCCGAGCAGAACCAGCCGTAGCGCTTCTCCAAGCTCTCGTCCATGTACGACACGTGGAAGGCGCCCCGCGATCCCACGGAGGCCTCCCGGTAGGCGACGTAGAGGGTGTTGCCCTCCTCGTCCTCGTGGGGTTCGACCGCGCGACGGTACTGCTCGCCCTCGGGAACGTCGACCCAGACGTTCTCGGTGTGCTCCTCGCCGGCGATCTCCTGGGTGTGGGTGTAGGCGTCGTCGTAGCCCCGGCGCTCGTAGAACTCGTTGCCGGGTTCGTTCTCCGCGAAGACGAACCCCTTGAAGCGGTCGATCCCTTGTTCCTCGAAAATGTCGCGGACGTGCTCGTAGAGTTGCGAACCGTAGCCCTCGCCGCGGTGGTCGGGATCGACGTGCAGCCAGTGGATCTCGCCGACGCGCTCGGGGAACTCGACGAGGTAACACTGCGCGAAGGCGACGATCTCCCCGTCGACCTCGACGACGGGAATGTAGACGTCGTCGGCCTCGTCGGAGATCAGCTCCTCGAGGCGACCGTCGCCGTACCACTGCTCGACGGCGTCGTCGATGGTTTCCTCGTCCAGGAAGTCCGCGTAGGAGTCCTGTAGCGAGCGGCGAGCCACTTCGCGGACCGCCTCGACGTCCGAGCGCGTTGCGTCTCTCAGTTCCATACCTCGATTGTGGCGGCTCGCTACTAAACTGTTTTCCGCGAGCGTCGTCAGCTAGTGGCGCTCCCCGTGGCGGCGGACCGCCGAGGAAGGCTTATGAACCGCCGCCGACACCTCCGGGTATGTTAGAGGAGGAGCTCGGGTTCGAGCGCGAGAAGCTCTCGCCGATCGTCCCCGTCGTGACGACCCTGCTGATTACCCTGTTCGTGATCGGGCTCCTCTATCGGCTCGTCGTCGCCGTCGGCCTCCTCGGCTAGACCGGGTCGACTCCGAGGAGCTCGCGGGGGACGGGCTACACTGGATCCGAACGGGAGAAAGCTTCTTGGAGCCGTCACGTCATTCGGCGCGTATACCGAGACGACGGCCGGTGGACCGGTCCCGCCCGGTCGGTCGGCCCCGCAACCGATGAACGACGCCACCCGTTCCGCCCTGATCGCCGCCCTCGCCCTGCTCGCGGTCGCGTTCGCCGCGGCGACCCTCGGGTCCACGGTGACCACCGAGGACGGCTCGCCGGGGTCCGGGGACGGTATCGGTGGGGGGGAGGGCGGGGGCGGTCCGCTCCCGCCGCCCGAACCCGGATCGCCCGGAGAAACGATCGTGGTCCCCTACCTCACGGAGCTCCTGACGGTGCTGGCGGTGCTCGCGTCCCTCGTACTCCTCGTCTACGCCTTTCTCCACCGGCGCGAGGCGCTAGCACTGCTGGTCGCGCTCGCGCTCCTGCTCGCCCTCATCTACCTCCTCTTCGAACTGGTCGCCGACCTGGGCGGGGAGTTCTCCCCACCGCTCGACCCCGGGTCGAGGAGCCCGTTCGGCGGCGGGAGTGGGGGGGACGGGGCGGCGGGCGACTCGACTGGCCCGTCGACGCCGTCGGTTCTATCGGGGGTCGTCCTCGTGCTCGCGGTCGTCGGGGGACTGATCGCGCTGGTGGGTCGGTCGAGTGACGCGGAACCCGAACCCGAGAAGACCGGCTCCGGTCCCGATGCCGACGCGGCGGCCGTCGGCCGGGCGGCGGGACGGGCGGCCGACCGGGTCGCGAGCCGTGAAACCGAACACGGAAACGAGGTGTACCGCGCCTGGCGAGAGATGACCGGGCTGCTCGACGCTTCGGATTCCGAGGCCCGGACGCCCAGGGAGTTCGCCGACCGGGCGGTCGCGGCTGGGCTCGCCGAAAAGGACGTCGAGGAGCTGACCCGGCTGTTCGAGGACGTTCGGTACGGGGAGCGGGCCGCCTCGGAGGAGTACGAGCACCGCGCAGTCGAGACCTTCCGGCGGATCGAGCGCCGGTACGCGGAGGACGAACGGTGAACACCGGCCGGCTTCTACTGGTCCTCGGCCTCGCCGCGCTGGGGCTCGGCCTCGCGTCGATCCTCGTCCCCGACGCTATCGGGCTCGACCTCGGCACGGCGGTCGTCACGCTGGTCGGGCTGCTGGCGGTGGTCGAGGCGCTTCGGGCCGTCCAGTCCCGCCGGCGCACCGACCTCGACGAGGCGACGACCCCCGACCCGGAGCTTTCGCTCTCGGTTCCCGCGCCCGGCGAGGAGTTCGACTCCGCCGTCGGGGCGTTCATCGGGGATCGGCAGGGGTACTACCGCGGAACCCGGGCCCGCGAGGGGCTCCGGGCGGCGGCGGTCGCCGTCCTCCGGGAGTACCAGGGGCTTCCCGAAACGGAAGCGAAAACGCGGATCGAGGAGGGGATCTGGACCGACGACCCCTACGCGGCCGCCTTCCTCGGCGGCGAGGGCGCGCCAGAGCCCGCCCGGTGGGATCGAATTCGGGACCTCGCACGCCGGGAGTCCGCGCGCGACCGGCGGATCCGACGGACCGTCGACGCGATCGCCGGGGTGGCCGGGATGGGCGGGGAGG
This sequence comes from Halalkalicoccus subterraneus, assembly GCF_003697815.1. Classification (NCBI taxonomy): domain Archaea; kingdom Methanobacteriati; phylum Methanobacteriota; class Halobacteria; order Halobacteriales; family Halalkalicoccaceae; genus Halalkalicoccus; species Halalkalicoccus subterraneus. Next base: position 18,181 of record NZ_RDQG01000063.1, read on the forward strand.
GCCGCTCGGAGAACGGCTATAGTCCGCCCGTCGATGGGGACCGCCCGGCCCGGTTCTCGACGGGGACGAACCGTGAGTTCGAGGACTGGGTGATCGCCCGCGGACCACACCCGACGGAACGCTGGCAGGGGATCGGGTCGCTCGCGTTCGCCGGGATCGGGCTCGGCATCCTCGTCGAGCAGCCGGCGGTGTTGCTCGCCGGGGCCGTCGGCGTCGGCTACGCCGCCTACGCACGCTCGTCGGCGTTTTCACCGGGAAGAGTCTCGGCCGACAGGGTCGTCGAGGACCCCCAGCCGGCACCCGGTGACGAGGTCTCAGTGCAGGTGACCGTCACAAACGAGAGCGGCCGGTTCCTGCCCGATCTCAGGCTGGTCGACGGCGTGCCCGAGGCACTCTCGGTCGCGGAGGGCTCGCCCCGGCTCGGAACGGCGCTGCGGGCCGGCGAGAGCGCGACGTTCTCCTACAGCGTGACCGTCCGTCGGGGCGTCCACGAGTTCGGGCCGGCCCTCCTCGTCGCCCGTGACCTCGCGGGCGCGACCGAGGAGGAGCGGCTGCTCGCGGCCGAGACGACGCTGACCTGCGTGCCCCCGCTTCGCGGGACCGGGGAGCCCCTGGCGCTCCGCCGGCAGGCCACGCGGTACGCCGGCCGTGTCGAGACCGGGCGGGGCGGCGAGGGGACCCAGTTCCACGCGACCCGGGAGTACCGCCCGGGCGATCCCCTGCGGCGGATCGACTGGAACCGCCGGGCCCGGACGGGCGAGCTGACCACCGTCGAGTTCCGCGAGGAACGCGCCGCGACGGTCGTCGTCCTGATCGACGCCCGCAAATCCGCTTACCGGGCACCCGCTCCCGATGAGTCCCACGCGGTCGATCGCTCGGTCGACGCCTCCGGTAGTCTGTTCGCCACGCTCTCGGCGGCCGGCGACCGGATCGGGATCGCCGCTCTCAGTAACGAGCCCTGCTGGCTCGCCCCGGGGACCGGACGCGACCACCGGTCGGCGGCGCGCGAGCTGCTCGCGACCCATCCCGCCCTCTCGTCCGTCCCGCCGGCGACCCCCTCGGGCTGGTTCCGATCGCGACGGCGGCTCCGCCGGCGGCTGTCGCCGGGCACGCAGGTCGTTTTCTGTACGCCGCTGGTCGACGATTCCGCGGACCGGTTCGCCCGCCGGCTCGACGAGCATGGTTACCCCGTCACGGTCCTCAGCCCCGACCCGACGGGTGATCGAACGCCCGGCCACCGGCTGGCGGCCGTCTCACGAACGCTCCGGATCAGCGCGCTCCGGCGGGCCGGGATCCCGGTGATCGACTGGCAGGCAGGCGAACCGCTCGACGCCGCGCTCGCCCGCCACGGTGAGCGGGGGTCGGGATGAACCGAGTCGACCGATCGCCGGCGCCGCTGAGCCGGCGGGTCTCGCTCGTGGCGGCGCTCGTCGCCGTGCTGTCGAGTGGCTTCTACTCCTGGCTCGCGCTCGGCCTCGGCGCCATCGGCTTCCTGCTCCTCGCGACCGGGCTCGCCCGGGGAACGACTCGCCCGGTGACCCTCGGGGCAGCCGGGCTCGCCGGCGGGGCGCTCGCGGCCGGGGTCGAGGGCGCGCCGGTACCCACGGTGCTCGCGGGCGTGGCGGGCGCCGTGCTCGCCTGGGACGTCGGGATCAACGCGATCGTGATCGGGCGCCAGCTCGGCCGGGAAGCAGGGACTGAACGGCTGGAGGCGGTCCACGCGGTCGCGAGCGCGGGTGTCGGGCTGGCTACGGCGGGTGCAGGCTACGGGCTCTATCGGATGGGGACCGGCGAGCAGCCCGTCGCCGCGCTGGTCTTTCTATTGGTGGCGGCGGTGTTACTGCTCGAAACGCTCGATTAATCGACCGTCGGGACGGGGAGTGATTCCACGATCCCTTCGATCACGGCCCGCTTTTCGATCCCGGCGACCCGCGCGTCCGGCGTCAGCACGAGTCGGTGGGCGAGTACGGGCTCGGCGACCGTCTTGATCGCGTCAGGGGTGACGTACTCGCGGCCAGCAAGGACCGCCCGGGCGCGTGCGGCCTCGAACAGCCGTTGGGTGCCACGCGGCGAGACCCCGACTGCGACCCGCCGATCCTCCCGGGTCGCCCGACAGAGCTCGACCATGTAGGTCAGTAGGTCCCCCTCGACCCGGACGGTCTCGGGGATCCCCTGGAGGGCCTCGACCCGGTCAGGCGAAAGGACGGGCTCGGCCGACGGCGCCCGGCGGGTGCGGTCGGCCCGCCGGGCCAGCAGTTCGCGCTCGCCGTCGAGGTCGGGATAGCCCAGCGAGGTCTTGACGAGGAAGCGGTCGACCTGCGCCTCGGGCAGCGGGAAGGTGCCGTCCTGCTCGACGGGGTTCTGGGTCGCGATCACGAGGAAGGGTTCGGGTAGCGCGCGGGTCTCGCCGTCGGCGGTCACCTGGCGCTCCTCCATCGCTTCGAGTAGCGCGCTCTGAGTTTTGGGCGGCGCGCGGTTGATCTCGTCGGCCAGCACGACGTTCGCGAAGATCGGCCCCTCGGTGAACTCGAAGCCCCGCTCGCGCTCGTCGAAGACGTGGGTGCCCGTGATGTCCGACGGCAGGAGGTCGGGCGTGAACTGGACCCGCGAAAACGAGAGCCCCAGCGCCCGCGCGAGGCTCCGAGCGGCGAGGGTCTTTCCGGTTCCCGGGACGTCCTCCAACAGTACGTGCCCGCGTGCGAGGGTGCCGAGCAGGACCGTTTCCAATACGGCGCGGTCGGCGATCACCGCCCCCTCGACGGCTTCGAGGACGCGCTCGCATTCGGCGGTGGCGTCGGCGATCTCCATTTCATTCTGGTGGTCACGGGCCGTGGGAATAGGTCTCCCGGTCGGGGCAGAGTTGAATCTCAAGGACTTCGCTTCAATCGTTCTCTGGATTCAAACCGCCCGACGCTTCGGTTCTCCGGCACGGGGTTGCTCACACACGCTCGCTGTCGCTCGCGGTGTTCGCAGGATGTGTCGGAGAACACTCAGTGGGTTGGAAACTCGGTCGCAGCAAGCTGCTTCCTGCTTCAAATCCTTCCTCCCCATTGCGCGTTTTCTCCTCGCTACGCTCGTCGAAAATGCTCATGGGTTGGGGCGGATTTGAACCGCCGACTTCCTCCGTGTGAAGGAGGTATCATAGCCGGACTAGATCACCAACCCGCAGCGGGTAGTTCCTCCGCACCGGACTTAAGGATTCTGTCTCACCCTGCGCCCGCCGCGACACAACAGGTTTAGTCCCCGCTCCGGTATCACGTACCAATGACGTGCAACGAGGCAGTGATCAGCCGATGAACGACCTCCAGCCGGTCGCACTCGAAGCCGAACCCGCGGATCTCGTCGTCGCGGGCGGGCGGGTGTTGCTCCCCGAACTCGGCGAGTTCCAGTCGCGGGACGTCGCGGTCGTCAACAACCGCGTCGCGGCACTCCCCGAGGACGCCGACCCCGTGATCGGTCCCGACACCGAAGTGCTCGGCGCCAACGGCCAGGCCGTCGTCCCGGGCTTCATCGACGCCCACACCCACCTCGACCTGTTTCAGTGCTATGAACTCGCCTATCACCACTCGCTCGAAGGCGGCACCACGACGGTGATCTCGGAGTGTTCGGGCTTCGGGGCGTTCGGCCCGCAGGGAATCGAGGAGTTCCTCGTGGCGAGTGCCTACCTCCCCGTCACCGTGCGGGCTGCCCTCTCGCCGGTCGGGCTGTTCGACACGTTCGAACCTCCGCTGACGACCGGCGAGGAGGCAAGCCAGCTGATCGACCTGCTCGACGACGACCGGGTCGTCGGCGTCGGCGAAACCGACTGGATCCACGCGGTCGGTCGCGACACGCCCGCCGAGGCGCTCTACGAGCGCGCACGCGAACTCGGCAAGCCGGTGACGGGCCACGCCGCCGGCTGTCGCGGCGGGAAGCTCACGGCGTTTTCCTCGATCATCGACAACGACCACGAGGCGATCAGCCGCGAGGAGGTCATCGAGCGCGCCGAGAACGGGCTCCACGTCGTCGGGCGCTGCGGCTCGGTCCGCGACGACATCGAAGCGCTCGCCGCAGCCATCGACCGGGTCGATCCCGCCGAGTGCTCGCTGTCGACGGACGGACTCTGGCCGCGCGATCTGACCGACGGCCATATGGACCGGGTGGTTCGCCGCGCGATCGAGGCCGGGATCGCTCCCACGGACGCGATCCGCATGGCGACGCTCTCGCCGGCGCGGCACTTCGGACTCGACGACCGGGGTTCGCTCGCGCCGGGCAGCGTCGCGGACATCGTCGTGCTCTCGGATATCGAGGAGGTACGAGTGAAGACCGTCATCAGTGGCGGCGAGGTCGTCGTCAGGCACGGTTCGGCCACCGTCGGCCCACGAAACCGCGAGTACCCCGCGGAGTTTTACGACAGCGTCTCGCTTTCGGTGAGTCCCGAGACGTTCTCGGTACCGGCTTCGGAGGGGGTGGCCCGTGCGATCTCGGTCGAAGAAGGGCTGTTGACGGGCGAAACGTGCGTCTCGCCGCCAAGCGAGGACGTCCAGTTTCGCCCCGATCCTGAGAGAGGCGTGCTCAAGGCCGCCCTTCTGGATCGCCGTCCCGGAGAGGACGGCGGCTTCACCGGCTTTCTCACCGGATACGGCCTCGAATCCGGGGCGGCGGCCACCTCGCTGACCTGGGAACGCCCCGGCGTCGCGGTCGTCGGGGCCGACGAGCACGAAATGGCCCGCGCCGCGGCACGCGTCGCGGAGATGGGCGGAGGCTGGGCGGTCGCCGACGACGGGATCGTCGCCGAACTGCCACTCAGGGTCGGCGGGACCTGCTCGGACCTCGACGTCGAGGAGACCGCGACCCTGATCGGCACCGTCGAGAGCGCGCTTCGTGCGCGCGGAGTCACCGTCGAGAACCCGCTGCTGACGGTACAAACGCTCTCGTTTCCGGGGGTTCCCTCGCTCAAACTCTCCTTTTCGGGCTACGCCGACGTATTGGATCGAGAGATCGTCGGCGTTCAGTAGGTCGGGTTCTCCTCGCGACCCCCGTCGCGCTTGTTGACCGCGCGCGCGATAACGAACAGCGCGTCCGAGAGCCGGTTGAGGTAGACGACCGCCGTCCCGTTGATCGGTTCTTCCTCGGCAAGTCCGACCGCCCGGCGTTCGGCCCGCCGGACGACCGCCCGGGCGTGATGCAGCGTCGCGCCCGTCTCGCCCCCGCCGGGGAGGATGAACTGCTGGAGGGGGTCGAGTTCGTCGTCGTACGAGTCGATCCACCCCTCCAGCTCCTCGACGTGGTCCTCGCGCACGCGGTGGTCGTCCTCGTCCGGTTCGGGGTTCGCGAAGTCGGCCTGCACGACGTGGAGGTGGTTCTGGATCCCCCGGAGCTGGTCGTCGACGTCGTCGTAGCCCGTCGGGCGTGCGGTTCCGATCAGCGCGTTGGCCTCGTCGACGGTTCCGTAGGCCTCGATCCGGGCGTTCGTCTTCGAGACCCGGTCCATGTTCTGCAGGTCGGTCTGGCCCTCATCGCCACGGCCCGTGTAGACCTTCATACCGGCCGGAAGACGGGCGAGTACTTAGCTCCTGAGGGCCGGACTTCCGGCAGTCGGTGCCGAGGCGATAACCCCTAAGAGCGCGACCGTGGTACAGCGTCCATGCGTCCCGTCGAACCCCACGAGTGGAGGCCGTCCCCGCCGTGAAGCGCGAACACGCGGTCGTTCTCGCGGTCATCCTCAGTACGTTCTTCGTCGGCTTCGGCGGCGGAGTCGTCTTCCCGATCCTCCCCAATTTGGGGGCCGTCCTCGGAATCTCGCCGTTCCTCGTCGGGTTCATCCTGAGCGCGAATCGCTTCACCCGAACCGTCGCCAACACGCCCGCCGGGGCGTTGGTCGACCGGATCGGCACCCGAACGCCCTTCATCGCGGGGCTGTTCGTCGAGGCCGTCGCCACCCTCGGCTACATCGTCGCGATGATCGCTCCCTACCCCGAGGCGTGGTTCCTCCTCGCGCGGGTGATCTGGGGGATCGGCAGCGCGCTGGTGTTCGCGACCGCCTACACCATCGCCGCCGACGTCAGCACCGGCCGGTCGAGGGGGACGAACATGGGCGTGGTGCGGGGCGGCATGACGCTCGGCTTTCCCGCGGGCCTCGTCCTCGGCGGGGTCGTCAGCGAGCTGTTTTCCATTCCGACGGCGTTTTCACTCGCGGCGGCGTTCGCGTTCGTCGCGGGCGTTCTCGCCTACGCGACCATCCCCGAAACGCACGTCAGCGACTCGAAGGAGACGATCAAACCGTGGGAGATCGAAACGACCGTCCCCGCGCTCACGGTCGGGCTGGTCAATTTCGGGCTCTACTTCGCGTATCTGGGCGCGTTGTTCTCGACGCTCGTCCTCTTTCTGGGTGCCAACGACTTCTCGGTGTTCGGCTCCGGCCCGCAGGCCTCCTCGGGCGTTCTCATGGCCGTTACCGTCCTCTCCGCGTCGGTGTTGATGCTCGGCGGCGGGGTCGTGAGCGACCGACTCGGTGCCCGCGTTCCCGTTTTGCTTGCCTTCCTCGTCGTCTCCTTCGTCGGGTTCGTCCTGCTCACGACGGCCGGGTCGGTGGCGGGGCTCGTCGTCGCCTGCGTGTTCATCGGCGCGGGCCAGGGCGGGACCAGCGGCCCGATGATCGCCCTGCTCGCGGATCTGACCCCCGACGAGCGCATGGGCCGGGCAATGGGGACGAACAACGTGCTCGGCGACGTCGGCGGCGGACTCGGCCCGGTGCTCTCGCTACCTCTCGTCGAGTCGGTCGGATTCGCGCCCGTCTATGCCGCCTGTGCGGTCATCCCGCTCGTCGCCGGCGCGATCCTCGTCTACGGGGTTCACCGCCAGACCGGCAGTATCAGCCCGCGAACCTCGCTTGGAAGCTAACCGCTACCACGCCGCGCGTGCTACGCGACGACACCTCAGATTATCTTTATATCCTCTCGTCGAGGACGATTATCCATGATGGAACGACCGGCGGTCATCGAAATCGAGAGACGCGACGGTGCCTACCGGATCGAACTCAGCGAGCGGGAGACGGGGCGCTCGCTCGGTACTCGGACCTTCGAGCGAACCGAGGCAACCGAGACGCCGTACAAGCACGTCTGCAAGCTCCGCCTGCCCGTCGAGAGCGAGCCGACGATCGACATCGAATCCGACAACGAGGGGGACCGGATCGTCCTCCGGACGGCGGAGCGGACCTGCTATCGCCACGCGCTGCCGACGCCGGTGGCCGCGAACTGAAGGCGGGTGGTGAATCACCACGGTTAAGCGCGACGGCGTGCCAACGAGGTGTATGCAGGAACTCGACCACGACTGTCCGGACTGTGGCACCGAACGGACGTTCTACCGGGCGGCGAGCACGACGCTCCATCTGGGCGAGAAGGTCAAGTGGCACTGCCCCGAGTGCGACTACGGCTTCGTCAAGATCAACGGTATCGACACCAGCCAAGTCTGAGGACGATCTCCGAACTGCATAGCGATATATAGCCATCATAGCAGCAGTAAAGCCTCGAGGCCCCGTTCAGGTGCGCATGGCCTCCGAGAGCCCCGCTCGGTTCGGGTTCGTCTGTGTCCAGAACGCCGGCCGCAGCCAGATGTCCGCCGCGTTCGCCGAACGCGAGCGCGAACGACGCGGTCTCGGCGACGACCTCGCTATCGTCACCGGCGGGACGTATCCGGCCGAAACGGTCCACGAGGAAGTGATCGAGGCGATGGCCGAACTCGATATCGACCTCTCGAACCGCGAGCCCCGCGAGATCTCGACCGAGGAACTCGACTCGTGCGACGTCGTCGCGACCATGGGCTGTTCGACGCTCGAGATCGACGCCAACGTCGACGAGCGAGACTGGGACCTGGAGGATCCCCACGGAAAGAGCGTCGAGCAAGTGCGCGCGATCCGCGACGAGATCGAACGGCGTGTCGAGGCACTGTTCGACGAGTACTTCCTGGAGGTAGAACAGTAACCGCGACCGGCGACGCGACACGCGAATCGATCGGTCGCCCTCGCGTCACGGGGCGGAACGTCGGAACGCTTATTTGAGAGATCGAACAACTGTTCGTATGGCCGAAGCGACGAGCCGGATCCAGCGATACCTGGAGGACGAACTGGGCGAGTGTCGCAACGAGGACCTCCAGCAGCGGCTCGACGAACTCGACGAACTCGACGCGCTGGTCGACGAAGGAACGCGTTCGACCGACGTCGGGACCCTCGCGGCGCTGGGCAACGAGACGCGATACCGGCTCGTTCGGCTGCTGGTAGAAGCCGACAGCGAGCTGTGTGTCTGTGAGCTCACGCCGCTGATGGACGTCAGCGACAGCGCAGTGAGCCACGCGCTCGCGAAACTCGTCGAGACCGGTCTCGTCACCAAACGAAAGGACGGCCGATGGCGAAAGTACAGGGCGACCCCGCGGGCGAGTGCACTTCTGATCGCCCTCGACGGCACCCGCTGAACTCCAACCGCGAGCGCGCGTGACTCGTCGATCCCGTCCTCCGAACCGCACCGGCAGCGACAGACTTATGAATGAATCTGTGTTCAATTGAGACATGGTTCAATCGTCAAGTCGATCGACGGTGCGAAACGACGGGGCCAGCGCGGGCCGTCTCGACCGCCCGAGCGGCGAGAGTCGGAAACAACGCGAAGGGAACGGAACCACCGGCGCGTTCGGCCAACGGACGGGGAGTTCGGACCTCCTCTTTTTCGAGGGGATTCTCCCCGAACGCGACGGCGAAATGTTGAACGGTCTTTCAATCGACGAGCAGGCCGACGAGTGTCTGGACCGGCTGGAAGCGATGCTCGACCGGCAGGATGCGACGCTTGCGGACGTGATGAAGGTCGAGGTCCAGTTGACCGATCTCGACGAGCGCGAGGCCGTCGACGAGGTCTATCGGGCGCGCTTCGACGGCGAGTTCCCGCCGCGAACGACCGTCGGCGTCTGCTCGCTGCCCGGTGGAGCGGGGATCCAACTGGACGTCGTCGCCGCCGAGGAGTGACCACGATACCGATGAGATCGATACTGAAACACGCACACGGCCGAGCTGAATCGAATCGAACGGCGACGACCATCCCGTCTGCGGGAGGGACGAGATGAGTGTCGAACACGAACACGGTCCCGACTGTGACTGTGAATCCTGTGGTGACCCGCGCTCGATGGACTTCCTCGATAAGTACCTCACCGTCTGGATCTTCGGCGCGATGGCGGTCGGCGTCGGATTGGGGTTCGTTGCCCCGTCGGTGACGGGATCGATCCAGGACCTCCACCTCGTCGAGATCGGACTCGTGTTGATGATGTATCCGCCGCTGGCGAAGGCCGACTACTCGCAGCTCACGACCGTCTTTCGTAACTGGCGCGTGCTGGGGCTGAGCCTGGTCCAGAACTGGCTGATCGGGCCGACCCTGATGTTCGGGCTCGCGGTGGTCTTTTTCGGTGGACTGGTCCCGGGCCTACCGGCCCGTCCGGAGTTCTTCCTCGGGCTCGTGTTCATCGGGATGGCTCGGTGTATCGCGATGGTGCTGGTCTGGAACGAACTCGCCGAAGGCTCACCCGAGTACGTCACCGGGCTGGTCGCGTTCAACAGCCTCTTCCAGATCATCACCTACGGCGTGTACGTCTGGTTCTTCGCGCTGTTCCTGCCCCCGATTCTGGGTATGGAATCGCTCGTTGCGGGGATCACCACCTTCGAGATCGCCCCGATGCAGGTGTTCCAGGCGATCGTCGTCTTCCTCGGGATCCCCTTCGCCGCCGGATTCCTCTCGCGGTACGTCGGGACGCGCGCCAAGAGCGAGGAGTGGTACGACGAACAGTTCGTCCCGAGGGTCGATCCTCTGACCTTGATCGCGCTGCTGTTCACCGTGATCGTGATGTTCGCAACGCAGGGCGAGAACATCGTCGCCTCACCGGGTGACGTGCTGTTGATCGCGGTGCCGCTGACGATCTACTTCGTCGTAATGTTCCTCGTGAGCTTCGGGATGGGCCGGGGGATCGGTGCGGACTACTCGACGACGACCGCGATCGGATTCACCGCGGCGTCAAACAACTTCGAACTCGCGATCGCCGTCGCGGTAGCGGTCTTCGGCGTCGGCTCCGGTGTCGCCTTCACGACCGTGGTCGGCCCGCTCATCGAGGTGCCGGTGTTGCTCGCGCTGGTCCACGTCGCGCTGTACTTCCAGCGCCGACTCGACTGGGGCGGCTCGGGAACCACGAGTCAGGGATCGACCTCGCGCCAGTCGACGGCCGACGACGACTGATCGGGGACCGAGCGTTCGACACCGGCTTCGCCCGTTGAGAACGATCACCACGGGCTGCAACGTGGGGACACGGCTACCGAAACGACGTCATATGATGACGATATCAATTGTCAGTTCTATCAACCCCGCCTCCTGAGTGTCGGCGCCATATCACGCCGAATCGACTTGTTTCGCCGTCTGAAGTCAAACTATCGGGTGGGTACCGAAGTACTTATTTTAGACAGCGTTCAAACGATATCGTGGTCAGAGTTCGGAGGAGCCACCGGACGGCGGTCCGTCGATACGAACGGACGCCGTTGGGGCCGCGAGGGGTGGGCTACTTCGAACGACGATACGAGTCAACCATGACCGAAATAACGATCTTCGAGGAGGCGATGTGTTGTTCCACCGGCGTCTGTGGGCCGGACCCGGACAAGGAACTGGTCTCGTTTACGCACACGGTAGACCGGATCGAGGAGGAGTTCGCCGACGTGGAGGTGTCGAGGGCGAACCTCTCGGGCGGCATCGAGCGCTTCCTCGATCACGAGACGGTCTACGACGCCGTCGAGTCCGAGGGGCCGTCGGTCCTTCCGATCACTACCGTCGACGACGAGATCGTCGCCCGTGAGGAGTACCCCTCCTACGACCGATTGGCGAGCCTCGTCGAGGAGCGCCAGCCACAGGAGGCCCACTGAGATGAGTGGGGCATCCCGAGACGTCGTCGAACCGACGGGCGAGGACACCGAGTTCGTCTTCTTCAGCGGGAAGGGTGGCGTCGGCAAGAGCACGGTGAGCTGTGCGACCGCCGCGTGGCTCGCCGACGAGGGCTACGACACCCTGCTGGTCACGACCGATCCCGCGCCGAACCTTTCCGATGTCTTCGGCCAGCGGATCGGCCACGCGATCACGCCGATCGAGACCGTCGAGAACCTCTCCGCGATCGAGATCGATCCCGACGAGGCCGCCGCGGAGTACCGACAGCGCACCCTCGAACCGATGCGTCAACTCCTCGACGACGAACAGATCGAGACGATCGAGGAGCAACTCGACAGCCCGTGTGTCGACGAGATCGCCGCCTTCGACCGGTTCATCGAGTTCATGGACGATCCGGAGTACGACGTGGTGGTGTTCGACACCGCGCCCACGGGGCATACGATCCGCCTCATGGAGCTTCCGACCGGCTGGAACGAAGAGTTAGAGAACGGCGGGGCGACCTGCATTGGCCCGGCGGCCTCGATGCAGGACCAAAAGGAGCGCTATGAGGCGGCCATCGAGACGCTTTCCGACGGTGAGCGCACGTCGTTCGTGTTCGTCGGCCGGCCCGAGGAGGCCGCGATCAACGAGATCGAGCGCAGTTCCGAGAACCTCGCCGAACTGGGGATCGGGACCGATCTCGTCGTCGTCAACGGCTACCTGCCCGAGACGGTCTGTCAGGATCCCTTCTTCGAGGGCAAACGCGAGGACGAACAGGCGGTCCTCGAGGAGGTCAGCTCGACGTTTGCCGACCAGCCGGTGGCGACGTACCCGCTCCAGCCCGGCGAGATCACGGGGACGGACCTGCTCGCGGACGTGGCGGGGGTCCTCTACGAGGGCGAGGAGGCGACAGTCGAGGTCGACGCCGACACCAAAGCGACGGACACGACCGAACCGCTCCACGCGGGGACGGACACGGACGCCGTCATGGACCGACTCCGTCCCGAGGAGGACACCCGATACCTGTTCTTCACCGGCAAGGGTGGCGTCGGCAAGAGCACGATGGCGGCGACGACCGCGACGGCGCTCGCCGACGAGGGCTACGAGACGCTGATCGTCACCACCGACCCGGCCTCACACCTCCAGGACGTGTTCGGGACGGCGGTCGGACACGACCCGACCCCGGTCGGGATCGACGGGCTCGAGGCCGCCCGGATCGACCAGGAGAGGGCGCTGTCCGAGTACAAAGAGGGGATGCTCGCACAGGTCGAGGCCTCCTTCGAGGGCGACGAGGACACCGACGTCGAAGCGGTCAAAGCACAGGTCGCGGAGGAACTCGACAGCCCGTGTGCCGAGGAGATGGCGGCCCTCGAGAAGTTCGTGGGCTACTTCGACGATCCCGACTACGACGTCGTGGTGTTCGACACCGCGCCGACGGGCCACACCCTCAGGCTGCTCGAACTGCCCTCCGAGTGGAAGGGCTTCATGGATCTCGGATCGCTGACCAAGGAGGCCTCGGGATCGGGCGCGAAGTACGACCGGGTCATCGAGACGATGCGCGACCCGGAGCGGAGCTCGTTCGTCTTCGTGATGTACCCCGAGTACACGCCGATGATGGAGGCCTACCGCGCCGCCGAGGACCTGCGCGAACAGGTCGGCATCGAGACGGCGCTTGTCGCGGTCAACTACCTGCTCCCCGACGAGTACGGCGACAACGCCTTCTTCGAGAGCCGGCGCGAGCAACAGCGCGAGTATCTCGCGGAGATCCGTGAGCGCTTCTCGGTACCGGCGATGCTCGCACCGCTTCGCGAGAGCGAGCCGACGGGCGTCGAGGAGCTCCGACGCCTCGGCGATGACGTCCTCGCCACGGCGGAATCGACACGGAACGACCAGCCGACGATCGAGATCCAATGAGTGAATCCACGACCACCGACGCCGACGTCGAGACGCGATTGACCGAGTTCGTCGACGCGATCGGCGAGTCAGAGCGATACGAGCGGTTCGTCGCGAGCCAACAGCGATTGGAGAACGACGAGGAGGCCCGGCAACTGTTGGGCGAGTTCCGACGAAAACGACGCCAGCTTCAGAAGAACGGCTTCGACGGGGAGACGATGGCGGAGCTACGCGAGCTTCAAGAGGAGATGGACGACGACGAGACCATCAACGAACTGCGCGAGGCCGAAGCGGCGCTGATCGACCTGCTCGATGAGACGAACGACGTCGTCAGTGAGCGGATCGGTGAGGAGTTCGCCCGGAGCACCGGAGGTGGGTGCTGTTGAGCGCGACCGACTCCGAGGTGCTTTCGGCGGCCGAGCGGTTGGCCGACGCGCTCGCGGAGACGAAGACTCACTCGGACTCCGAGGAGTTCGAGGCGCTCCTGACCGAGTGCAACGAGGGAATCGAACGCGAACTCGGTATCGACTACGGCGCGGTCTGTGGCGACGACGGCTGTTGCTAACCGGCCGGACCGATGCCGTCTCCCGTCGTAGTTCGGCGGGCGATCACGACCCCGAAAGCGCCGCGGCGAAGTCGTCGACCGGGATCACCGAGTAATCGACCGTGAGGATATCGCCAGTCGCGCGGATCTTGCCGACGAACTGTGAAATGGTCTCCAGATCGCCCTCGAGGACGAACAGTTCCATGCAGTAGTGGTTCCCGACGTGGCTGTGGAAGTTCGAGGCGACCAGCGACTCGTGTTCGTGGCGCAGACGCATCATGCGCTCCTCGACGCTGGTCGTCTCATAGTCGAACAGCACGGTCACGACACCCATCAGGTCGTGACCCTCCAACTCCCTGTCCTGGAACTCCCCCAGCAAGTTCCGCGAGGCCTCGCGGACGACCTCGCTGCGGCCGGTGTAGCCGTGATCGCCCGCAAACTCGTCGATCCTGTTCAGAAGCTCCTCGGGCATCGAGACGCTGACGACTGTCATGTATTAATCCATGGGGAAGGAGATAGTAAGAGTTGCTAAAATACGGGCGATATGCGGGTCGAGTTATGAATCGTCGGCGAGCGCCTGCCACGAGAGTCTGAGGTCCCGCGCCGCTTCGGTCTGGTCGATTCGTCTCGCCGTGGTTCGTTCGGGTGCCGCCTCGATCGTCTCTCGGTCCTCGTCGGCCACGGCGTTGAACGCGGCGGCGAGCTGGTCGAGCGAGCGGCTGTTCTCGACTTCGGTGGGCTCGGTCATCAGCGCCTCGCTCACGAGTTCGGGCCACTTGGTCGTCGGCGGGTGAACACCGTAATCGAGCATTCGCTTGGCGACGTCGGCGGCGTCCTGCTCGCCCGCACTCGCGACGAACTCGTGGTGGAACGGCTCGTATGGGGTGTCGTACTCGATCCGGCTCGCGAGGTAGTTCGCGTTGAGTACGGCCTTCGCGCTCGCATCAGCCAGTCCTTCGTCGCCCAGTCGGGCGATGTAGGCGTAGGCCTTGATCAGGACGAGCCAGTTGCCCGTAAAGCCGTGGACCTTCCCGATCGAGCGCTCGGGCTCGAACAGCTCGTAGCCGGTGTCACTCTCGCGGACATGGGGACTTGGCAGGAACTCCGCGAGTTCCTCGCTGACGCCGACCGGGCCGGCACCGGGCCCGCCCCCGCCGTGGGGCGTCGCGAACGTCTTGTGGACGTTGTAGTGCATGACGTCGAAGCCCATGTCGCCGGGGCGCGCTCTCCCAAGGAGGGCATTCAGGTTTGCCCCGTCGTAGTACAGCAGGCCACCGACGTCGTGGACCATCCCGGCGATCTCCTCGATCTCGCGCTCGAACAGTCCTAGAGTGTTGGGGTTGGTGAGCATCAGCGCCGCCGTCTCCTCCGAAAGGGCGGCCTCCAGCGCGTCGAGATCGACCCGCCCGTCCTCGCCGGAGGGCAGTTCGACCACGTCGTAGCCGCCCAGCGCGGCGCTCGCGAAGTTCGTCCCGTGGGCGGCGTCGGGGATCACGACCTCGGTTCGCTCGTCCTCGCGCGATTCGTGGTAGGCCTTCGCGATCAGGATGCCGACGAACTCGCCGGCCGCACCCGCGGGCGGCTGGAGGGTGACGGCGTCCATCCCACCGATCCGGGCGAGTTGACTCTCCAACCTGGCGAGCAGTTCGAGCGTGCCCTGGACGCTCTCGGGCGAGCGATCCGGGTGGACGCCCGCCGACGGCAGCGCTGCGACGTCCTCGGTGAACTTCGGGTTGTACTTCATCGTGCAGCTTCCCAATGGATAGGGACCGCTATCGACCCCGTAGTTCATCTGGCTGAGTCGGGTGTAGTGGCGCGCGAGTTCGGGTTCCGAGAGTTCCGGCAGCGAAAGCGAGTCGCGTTTCAGGTCGTCGGGTAGCGGGACGTCGTCGGTGTCGATGGTCTCCTCGCTTTTCTCCGAGAGTAGCGGCTCGTAGCCGTCCTCGTCCGTGTTCCAGCGTGCTTGCGTGTAGTCGAGCGTCATTTGGCGGCCTCCCTGAAGGCGGTGACCAGCGCGTCCGTTTTCCCTCGATTCGTCTCGGTCACACACAGTTGGACGAGGTGCTTGTCGACCGCGTGGACCGCGAAGCCGTACTCCTCGAGCGTTTCGCGTACGGCGGGTGCCGGCTGGTCGGTCCGGGCGACGAACTCTCGGAAGTGATGCCGGTCGTGGACCGGGGCTTGTACTCCGACGATGTCGTCGAGGCGCTCGGCCAACTCGACGGGCGCTTCGAGACATTCGCGGGCGAGCTCTACGAGCCCCGAGGGACCGAGCGAGGCGGCGTGGATCGCGGTCCGCAGCGCGACCCACGCCTGGTTCGTACAGATGTTCGAGGTCGCGCGCTCCCGGCGGATGTGCTGTTCACGCGTCTGGAGGGTCAGCGTGTAGGTGCGCTCGCCCGCGGCGTCGGTACTCGCACCGACCAGTCGTCCCGGAACCTGCCGGACGAACGCCTCGCGGGTGGCGAAAAGCCCGAGTCCCATCCCGTAGCTCGTGCCCAATCCGAGGGTCGCGGCGTCGCCGATCACGACGTCCGCGCCGATGTTCTTGGGTTGTTCGAGCACCGACAGCGCGATCGGGTCCGAACCGAGGGTAAAGAGCGCGTCGTTGTCGTGTGCGAGCTCCGCGATCCTGCCCAGGTCCTCCTCGATAGTTCCTCGAACGGTGGGGCTTTCGGCGTAGATCATCATCGTCTCCTCGCTTGCGAGCTCCGCGAGCGCCTCCCTGTCTGCGTTCGCGTCGTCGTTCGGGTACGTCTCGACCGCGAGCCCCACACCCTCGGTGTAGTTCTCGAGGACCGAGCGGCGTTCGTCTCTCATGAGGTCGGGAACCAGAACGGTCGACCCGCTCGTTTCTCTCACCCGGTCGGCGAGCGTCGCGGCCTCGCCTAACGCCGTCGCGGCGTCGTACATCGAGCAGTTCGCGATTTCGAGTCCAGTTAGCTCGACCAGCATC
>NZ_RDQG01000064.1 GCF_003697815.1 Halalkalicoccus subterraneus
TCGACCGACCAGAGCTCCTCGCCGGTCGCGGCGTCGAGCGCATAGAAGACTCCGTCGAAGCTCCCGACGAAGACCCGTCCGTCGCTCACTGCGGGGCTGGCGACGACCTCCGCGCCCGTCTCGACCTCCCAGTCGTTATCGCCGAGCGCGTAGACGGTTCCGTCGTCCGCGCCGACGTAGACCGTGTCGTCGACGATCGCCGGCGAGGATCCCACGTCGCCATTGGTGGCGAAACGCTCGGCCTCCTCGCCGTCCCCAACTGAGAGCGCGAGGACTGCGTCCCCGAACCCGCCGACGTACGCGAAGGCCCCTTCGACCGTCACCGAGGAGAAGACGTCCCCGCCCGCATCGAACGTCCACTCCTCGTCGCCCGATGCCGCCTCCAGTGCGTACAGCGTGTCGTCGTAGCTGCCGACGTAGACGGTCCCGTCGACGACCGTCGGCGAGGCGTAGATCGCTCCGCCGGTTTCGGCCGTCCATGCGACCTCTGGATCGGTGGGTCCGCTCGCGTCGGGGAGATGACCCGTGTTTTCGACGTCCGCTCGGTAGGTCGGCCAGTCGACGGTCGACGACTCGGCGTTCCCTTCCCCCTCGTTACCCTCCTCCGTGTCGTTCTCGGGGAGTTCGTCCGATCCTCCGTCGGAGCCGTTGGCTGCCGGTGCGCCGGTGTCGTCGCTCTCGTCGTCGTCGGTGCAGCCAGCGATCCCGTAGAGCGCGCCGGCCCCGAGCGCCGCGAGTACCCGCCGTCGCCTCGGATCCGTCCCGTCCATAGCGTGGCTATCCGATCGAGCGGCCCTGAGCGTTTCGATCATCGCTCGTCCGACGAACGACGGAGGTTAACGCGTCCAACCCCGTCGCGTTACCATGGATTCGGACATCGACGCAACCGACGACGCCGAGTTCGCCCGCGCGATCCGACTCCGACGACGGGTCTTCGGACTCGCCGGTCTGTTCCTCGCGCTTCTCACCGTCGGAACGAGCCTGATTTTCGCTGGCCATCCCGGGATCGGGATCACACTGGTCACAACGAGCCCGCTGGCGCTCCTCGCGCTCGGCTGGCTGTTGGTCCGGGGATAATCGGGGATCGCTCGGTACTCGGTGAGACAGTTCGCGCCCGCCACGATCCCCCCGTATAGTTCGACCCTGAACCCGATCTCTCGCCCGTTCCGGTCGAAAGTTACGGAACCGTCCCCGTGAGCGCACGCGCTTCCACCTCGACCGGTTCCACTCGGTCGGCGATGGTGGTCGTTATTTAGATATATTATATGATATTCATAGCATTAGCGTTCCTACAAGAGATTTATATAATGAAGAATAATTAAATAGGTGCCCTGAGTCGGCTATCGTTTGATTAACAGATCGAACGCAGGCCGAGTCCAGTTAATTATCGGATATTTGCTATTAATACTCTCCATTAGTTATTTATTTAACTCCTTCTATCAAACACGCTTGGTATTATCTTTTTTATATCACCTATACTAATATATCAGATAGAATTATAACTTATCCGAGTGTCATATCCAGTTGCTCCGAAGGGGAGTATACCATGAAAGAAGACACGAACTCAACCCATCGACGGCGAACGTTCCTGAAAGCAACCGGCATGGCGACGGCCGGCCTGTTCGGGTTTTCCGGCGTCGGTGCAGCCCACGATGGAAAGGACGACGACGACGCCTTCTTCCGCGGGTTCAAACACGGCTACCGCGGCGAGAAGAAACGAAAAAAACACGACAAAGGTTACCACTCCGGCTACGAGTTCGGTAAGAAAAAACGCAGCCGGCACAAGCACTACAAGCTGAATCTGGAAGCGTACTACGACGGCTTCAAGGCCGGCTACTTCGGCCGGAAAAAGCACAGCAAGAACACCGGCTACCGAGAGGGCTACGAGCACGGTCGAAAGAAAGCTAAGAAGTACCGCGGTGGCAAGCGTCGTGGCGGCCGAGACCGTGACGATGACGATCGTGACAAGAAGCATCGCCACGATGACGACGATGACGACCACAAGAAGGACTACGACGACAAGGACGATAAGCACCGGGACCGCGACGATAAAGACGACAAGGACGATAAGCACCG
>NZ_RDQG01000065.1 GCF_003697815.1 Halalkalicoccus subterraneus
GTGTTCACCGACGGTGACCCGTGGTCCTACCGGATCTACGGCTCGGTGGCCTACGGCTCGATCAAGTCCGCCCACCTCTCGGAGTATCTGGCGACCCCGGAGGCGCAGTTCGTCGGCATCCAGCCCGAGGACATCGTCGAGTACGACCTGCCGACCGACCCGCTGAGCGATTCGGACGTCAACGCCCTCGAAAACGAACTCGAGGACCCCCGATTCCAGACCGACTACTGGGAAGAACAGATCGAACTCCAACTGGAGATCGGCAAGAAGGCAGAACAGCAGGCGCTCGCCTCCCGTGGGCTGGATTTCGTCACCGATACCTACCTCCCCGAGCGCCTCGAGACGATGGGCGTGCTGTAGCGAAGGTACGCCTATCTCCCGGAACCGAGGGATGAACATCCACGTCTCGGCTCGGACGCTCGATTACCAGACGCTCGGTACGCTCGCATACACCTACGGCGGTGCGGAACCCGGCGAGGTGCTCGCGATCGCCGCGGGGTTTGTCGCCGAGTAGGCAAAAACGCGGAACGAAAGGCGCGTCGCCCGCCCTCTCGCCCGTATCCGCGTTCGGGAATTACCGTCGCGTATCGTAGCGCCCGAAGCCGGCGTTCTCGTGCATCACGTTCTTTACTCCGTCGGCCGAAGTCAAACCCGGAACTATGGCCGAAACGACCAGTCACGACGAGGAACTGTCACGGAAAGAGGCGGCCGCGTTTCTTCGGTCGGTCGCCGACGAACTGGACTCGGGGCAGGAGGTCATCGAAGTCCCGATCGGGAACAAGGGCGTCAGACTATCGCCGTCGGACGTGATCGACACGGAGGCGACGGTGACCGAACGCTCGCGTCGGCTCCGAAAGGACATCGAGGAGCTGTCCATCGAGTTCACGTGGAATCCGACGGCGGCCACCGTCGAATCGGAGGCGGAGGCCGAGACCGAGGTGGGTGACGAGACGACCGAGTCGGATGCCGGGCCCCGGACTGATCCGGAGTCCGAAACGGGCCGATGATCGGTAGTAGCGTCCCGCTCGGCGAGGCCGTGCTTCAGGCGAGCGCGGATCAGGAGGCGATCGTCAGCGCCGTCTTCGTCTTCCTCGTCAGTTTGCTCGTCGGCACGGTGGCGATCCGCCTCGGCGCGCAGGTGATGATCGACAGCGACATCGGGTTCCGCCGGGCGATCATCACGGCGGTGATCGGGGCGATCGTCTACACGGCCGTGGGACTCTTCCTCGGCTGGATCCCGTTTTTGGGGCCGCTGCTCATGCTCATCGCCTGGGTCGGCGTCATCAACTGGCAGTATCCCGGCGGGTGGGGAACGGCGATCGGTATCGGCCTCGTCGCCTGGATCGTCGCGGTGGCGATCCTTTTCGGACTCTCGACGCTCGGGGTCGTCACCCCCGACGCCTTCGGCGTGCCGGGCGTGTAGGATCGCGTCCGTGTTCTCCCTAGGTCCAGAGCGACGTTTGGATCGGCGACGGCACGTTGTCTGTCCTCGATGATCTGAAAACCGCGTCAGTCGTCGGTTTCGACGACCGGCGTTTTCTCCGAGTCGGCTGTGCCAGCGGTCGACGGCGGGCGCTGGTCGGGCCCGCCGAACTCCCCGAGGGTGGTCTGTTGGGCGGGGGTGTCCTCGCCCCAGAGGACGTACGGCAACAGGATTTGTGTCGCGTTGATCAGCAGGATCAGCAGGATCGGCAGGAGGAATAGCCCGTAGAACCCGAAGACGGTCGGTCCGACGATGTAACTGACGAGCAACATTCCGGTGTGGGTGTTGTCGCCGCTGATGAGCGCGCGGATGAAGAAGTCGGGAATGAAATCGACGAAGATCGCCGAGACGACGAAGAAGACGCCGACGTAAAACAGGAGTGCGGTCTGGCCGGCGGCGAAGACGGTCGCGGCGAGGCCGATTCCGACGGGGACGTAGACGAGTTTGATCCCGATGACGGGGATCAGGCTCCCGATCCCCGCGAGCGCGCCCAACAGTCCGGGAAACGGGATCTGTGCGGCCTCGGGGGCGAAGACGTTGTACGTGAAAAAGACCGCGACGCCGACGATCGCGGTGACGAAGACGTTGACGATGTTGCCGAAGAGCGTCATCGAGAGTTCGGGGTCGACCTCGTCGAGGTAGTTACGGATGATGCCCGTATCGTCGAAGTTCGCGATGAGCCACGCGCGCAGTCCGGGTCCGTCAACGAGCATGTAGTAAGTGAGGACGACGAGGATCAGCATCTGGACGAACGCGCTGCCGACGACGCTGAGTGCACCCGAGAGGCTGAACAGCGCGGCGACGATCGAACCCTGTGCCCCTGCGGTGGTGATCGCCTCCTGAAGGGTATCGAGATCGAGGGCGGCGATGTCGATCTCCTCTAACCCCTGATTGAGCACCTGATTCTGGATGTCGTAGGCCTCGATGAGCGCCTGAGCCTCGATGACGATGATCCCGACGGTGTAAACCAGCAGGACGAGAAAGGGGACACCAAACAGGACGATCGCGAGGATCGCCCGCAGACGCTGTGGAATCCCGAAACGACGCAGGAACCGGTGGATCGGGCGCACCGAGTAGTACAGGAAGATAGCGAACACGACGACCGCGATGAACGCCTGGATGACGTACGCGGCGACGGCGAACAGCCCCAACACGATCAGCCCGAGTCCAAGGCGCCGGCCGACCGATCGGTCGTACTCCATACCTCCCTACGACCCTCGCGGTCGCATTAACCTCTCCGGAAGAAGCAGGCCGGACCTGCCGACGACCGAACACTCGTACTTTAAAGGTGATCGCCTGCCGACTTCCGATCAATGACCGAATCTCGACTCGCCCAAGCGGTACAAGAGACGCTCGAAATCGATGCCGAAACGTTCCAGCGGCGGGCGGCCGATGAGGCCGACATACTCATCGACGGACTCTCGGAGGGGGTCTTCGACAACCCGCAGGCGATCGTGGGCTTCGAATACGAGTTCTACGCGGTCGACGGCGAGACCAGCGCGCTGCGGCGGGTCCCGCGTCGCGTCCTCGAGTACATCGGCTTCGAGAAGGAACTGGGCCTGCACAACGCCGAGATGTCGACCAGTCCCCAGCCGCTCAACGCCCACGGCCTGCGCGCCCAGGAGGCCGAGATCAAAGCCCGCCTGACGACCGCCCTCGACTGTGTACGCCCCGAGGGTATCACGCTCGTCAGCGACGGGCTGTGGACGATCCCCCCCGAGGGCGAGGGCGCCCGCGAGTACCTCACCGACCACGTCGTCGACGACGGCATCCGGATCGCGACCAACATGAGCGATTCGGTTCGGTATCACGCGATGGCCAACGCCGAGGGCGACACCACGGCGGGGATGTCCCTCGACGCGCCGAACGTCTCGCTCGACTCGGCGACGGTGATGCCCGAAAGCCTCATCACCTCGATCCAGCCCCATTATCAGGTGGCCCACGCCGCCGACCTGCCCGACTACTTCAACTACGCGCTGCGGATCGCCGGCCCGCTGCTCGCGCTCGGGGCGAACTCGCCGTTTTTCCCGCCGGATCTCTACGAAGGCGCGTCCGACGAGGAGATCCTCGACGAGACGTGGATGGTAAACCGGATCGCGGTCTTCGAGAGCGTCCTCAACGAATCGAGCCCGGGAAAAGTCCGGTTCCCCCACGATCTGTCCAGCACCGAGGAGGCCGTCGACCGGGTCGTCGCCGACGACACCATCGTCCCGATGCCCGTCGAGACGAGCGATCGGTTCGACGACGAGTTCGCCCACTTCCGAATGAAACACGGCACCTACTGGCGGTGGGTTCGCCCGGTTTTCGGCGGCGCGACGCGTTCGGCGGCCAACGCCCGCATCGAGTTCCGGCCCATCGGCTCCCAGCCGACAGTTCGGGACTCGGTGGCGTTTCTGGCGATGTTCGCGGGCCTCCTCGAAAGCCTGCCGCGGCGCGAACACCCCGTGATCGGTCTCGACTGGGCCGACGCCCGCGAGAACTTCTACTGTGCGATGCGCGACGGGCTGGATGCGGATCTGACGTGGATCACCGGCGGCGGCGAGGGGACCATCGAGAACGAGACGCTCTTCGCCGACCTGTTCGATCACGCTCGTGACGGGCTGAAACTCCGGGGACTCAGCGACCAGGAGGTCGAGACGTATCTCTGGCCGCTTCGCCACCGCGCGCGCCACGGCTACTCGCCCGCCGAGTGGCGCCACGAGCGGGTGTCGAACCTCGTCGAGGAAGGCGAATCGCTCGAGGCGGCGATCCACACCGCACAACGCGAGTACATCGACCGCCAGAAGGAAACGTTGTTGGAGGGTAGTTTCGCCGACTGGGTCGACGACCGCTGAGAGTACCGCTTATCGACCGCTTCGGATGTCGTCGACGCCCTCGAAGTCTTGGAAGCGCTCGATATCGACGCCCTCCTCGGTGACGGTGGCGATGTTGATACCGTTGCCCGTTGCGGTGTCGCGCTCGACGGCGCTACCGACGCTCCGGACGGCGACGTCGCGGGCCTCCTCGACGCTCATTCCTTCCTCGTAGTGCTGTTCGAGTACGCCCAGCGCGAACTGCGAACCGGATCCGGAGACGGCGTAGGTCTCCTCGGTGGTCCCACCCAGCGCGTCCATGCTGTAGATGTGGGGCCCCTCGTCGTCGACGCCGCCAAGCACGGGGACGACGACGAAGAAGGCGCCGCTGCGAAGCAGGTTGCTCGTCAGCGTCGAGAGGGCGGTCATGCTCATCGTCTCGCCCTGGCGGGCGTCGTAGAGGTTGACCTCCGCGCGGAGGTTCCGGATCAGTGACTGGGCCGCCGAGACCGACCCGGCGATGGTGAGCGCGCCCGTCGGGTGGATGTCCTCGACCTTCTGGACCGTTTTGCTCGACACCATGGTGCCGAGGCTCGCGCGCATGTCGGTCGCCAGGATGACGCCGTCCTCCGCGCGCAGGCCGACGGTCGTGGTGCCGGTCTTGAGTTCCGCGGCGTCGGCTCCCTCGGGGAGCTCGGCCTCGGGCAGCGACCCCAGTTCGGGCTCGTAGGGGTTGGCCTGACCGGGACTCGACGCGAGCGACTCCGAAAGCTGTAGTTCGTCGGGCGTTCGCATTACCGGACGTTACTCCTACGGACTGATAAACCCACTCGTTCCGGCCGATCACTCCGCTGGCGAACGCCTCTCGTAGCTGCGCTCGGCCGCAACGAGGAGCCGTCGGATCGGGAGGGTGAGACCGACGCGTTTCATCGCCACCGCGAGCGGGAGCAAGCACAGCCCGAGGGCAAGGGTCGTCTGGTACAAGGCGAACAGGGTAGCGTGGTACAGCCGGGCGATCATTCGATATCTGTCGCTCACCACTACACCCCACATAAATCTTGTTGCCCACATCGGATGTAACGATCCTTCAAGTACGATACCGACCCGACGCAGTCTGCCGATTGCTGATTCCGTCGTCGGTTGGACGACGGGACGGCCCTAACACGTCATATTTTTGAATGGTTTGTCGTGGCTGACTGGTGTAATTCGGATAACGTATCGGAAAGGGTTCAGTGACGTGCGCGCCGAACCGCAACGCACTCCCCCACGGAGGGGCCAGTGGAGGTATGAACTATCTCGTGGCGATGGAGGCTGCGTGGCTGGTCCGAGACGTAGAGCAGATCGACGACGCGATTGGGGTCGCGGTCAGCGAGGCCGGCAAGCGACTCAACCAGCAGGACCTCGATTACGTCGAGGTCGACGTCGGAGCGACCGGCTGTCCGGCCTGCGGCGAGCCGTTCGATTCGGCGTACATCGCCGCCGACACCGCGCTCGTCGGTCTCGTCCTCGAAATGAAGGTGTTCAACGCCGAGGGTGAGGAGCACGCCCAGCGGATCGCCAAAAGCGAGGTCGGCGGCGCGCTCCGTGACGTCCCCCTCTCGGTGGTCGAGACCTTCGAAATCGACGAACAGGAGTAGCCCGAACCTTTTATAATAACCCGTGGTTATTGTCGGATATGAACCTCCCGACACCGCAGGACCTCCGCGAACGACGGATCGACCTCGAACTCACCCAGAGTACGCTCGCCGAGCGCGCGGGCGTCTCCCAGCCGCTGATCGCCCGGATCGAGGGCGGCGACGTCGACCCTCGTCTCTCGACGCTGCGGCGGATCGTCGAGGCGCTTGACGAGGCCGAGGGTGGGATCGTGCGCGCCGAGGACCTGATGAACACCGACGTGATCCACGTCGGTCCCGATGATGCGATTCGCGAGGCGGTAAAGGAGATGGACGAGGCGGCCTACTCCCAGCTGCCGGTGCTCCAGAACGGGATTCCAGTTGGAAGCATCAGCCAGGGCGACCTCGTCGGGCTCGACGCCGAGGCCCGCGACGAACCCGTCGTCGAACACATGGCCGAGAGTTTTCCGACCGTCTCGGGCGACGCGACCGTCGACGAGATCAGCAACCTCCTGCAACACTACAAGGCCGTGATGGTGACCGATACCGGCGAGACGGTCGGTATCATCACCGAGGCCGACGTGGCCGCGCGGCTCTCTTAGAGGTAGCCTTCGTCGACGAGGCGGTCGACCGCCTCTTCTATTCGTTCCTCGCTGTTCGCATACGAGATCCGCGCGTAGCCGGGCGTGCCGAACGCGCTTCCCGGCACCGTCGCGACGTGGGCGTCTTGAATCGCGCCCTCACACCAGCCCTGGTCATCGCTGTCGACGGGCACCATCATGTAGAAGGCACCCTCGGGCGCGCGGACGTCGATGCCGTGATCCGCGAGGAGGTCGACCAGCAGGTCCCGGCGCGATTCGAACGCCTCGACCATCTCCTCGACGGAGCCCTCGGTGTTTTCGAGCGCCTCGATTCCGGCGTGCTGAACGAAGTTCGTCGCACACGAGACCGAGTGCGAATGCAGTTTGCCCGCCTCGTCGATCAGCTCTTCGGGTGCGGCGAGGTAGCCCAGCCGCCAGCCGGTCATCGAGTACGCCTTGGAGAAGCCGTTTACCGTGACGGTTCGCTCGGCCATCCCGTCGAGGGTGGCCAGTGGCGTCGGCTCCTCGCCGTAGGTGATGCGCTCGTAGATCTCGTCGGAGATCACCGTTATATCGTGCTCGACCGCCAGATCGCGCACGCCGTCGAGGGCGTCGTCGGTGTAGACCGCTCCGGAGGGGTTGCTCGGGGAGTTCACCACGAGCAGTTCGGTGTCGTCGCTCACGGTCTCGGCGAGTTCGTTGAGAGCGGGTTCGAGTCGGAAGTCGTGTGCCGAAAGGTCGACCCGCGACAGGGAGCCGCCCGCGAGTTTCGCCATCGCCTCGTAGGAGACCCATGCGGGGTCGAGCAACACGACCTCGTCGCCCTCGTCGACCAGCGTCTGGAACGTCTCGTAGAGCGCCTGTTTCGCCCCCGGCGTGACGATAATGTCATCCGATTCGTACTCCAGCCCGTCGCCGCGCAGTTTCTCGGCGATGGCCTCGCGGAGCTCGGAAATTCCGTTCGAGGTCGTGTAGCCGGTGTCGCCGGCGTCCATCGATCCCTTGCCAGCTTCGACGACGTTCTCGGGCGTCGGGAAGTCGGGTTCACCGACTGAAAGATCGACGACGTCCGCGCCCTCGGCTTCGAGTTCGGTCGCAAGTTGGCTGATCGCAAGCGTTGCGCTCGGTTCGACTCGGCTGACTCTGTCTGTAAACTCCATTTATAGTTCCTCCACCAGATCGATTGCGGCCTCGACCGCATCCCCCCCCTTCCCGGCGCGCTCGTGGGCCTCCGCGCCGGACATCCCCGGCCCGCTGACGCCGAAGGTCACGGGAGTGTCCCGATCCAAACTCACCTGCGTGAGCGCGTCGGCCGCCGACCCCGCGATCACGCGGTCGTGCTCGGTGTCGCCGGTGACGATCGCGCCGACCACCGCCACCGCGTCGATTTCATCGCGCCGGGCGAGGCGATCCGCCGCGAGCGGGCTGTCGTACGCGCCCGGAACGCGAAGCGTCTTGGCGATCCCCACGCCGCGGTCGGCCGCCGCCTCGCGGGCGGTGTCGGCCATCTCCTCGGTGACGGATCGGTTGAACTGCGCCACCACCAGTCCGAGCGTGACCATACCGGAGCCAGTCGTAGCGTCCTAAAAGAGTTTACCGTTCGTCCGGATCCGGATCGGGATCAGAACCCGAGTCGGGATCGGGAACCGTCGGGCGCGGGCGTCGCCCGAACTCCGAGTGGCGATAGCGCTCCTGGTTTCGGATCTCCTCGTCCCACTCGGTGAAGATGCCGTACTCGACCATCGTCGTCATGCCCGCGATCGCCGCCCGCAGGTTGATGCCCACGAGGGGAATGTCCGCGACGGTGACGACGACGTCGGCTTGGACGATCGCCCCCTCGGTCAGTAGCACGTCGAGCACGTCGACGATCGCGTGACCCTCGGGTCGCGTCGGCTCCATTAGCCGTCACCCCCGTTTCCGATGGTCGGGGCGTGCGAGTACGGCGGCCACGGACCCGTGTAGTTGACGTCGAACCCCTCGCGCTCGACGAACTCCTCCAATATCCCACCGATCGGGTCCTCGCTCTCGCGGGGAGCCAGCACCGAGAGTTCGACGACCGTCTCGAACCCGTCGTCCGTCTCGGTCGTTCCCTCGGCACCCAGAAGCGTCGAGCCGCCGCTGCCGGCGGTGTCGACGGTGTCCGCGTGTTCGGCGATCCGGTCGTAGAGGTCCCCCGCGAGGTCGTCGCGTCGGTTCTGAAGGCGCTCTGCGAGGCGCTGTTCGTACTGCTTTTCGAGCAGGTAGCCCGTCCCCTCGCTCGACCCGTCGATACGTGATTCGAGCTCGGCGAGCTCCTCGTCCTCTCCCTTGATATCGCCTCTGACGGCCGCCTCGTCCCATCGGAGCTCGATGCGGTACTCCCAACACCCCGACAGCGCGTCGAGCGCCTCCTCGAGGTCGCGTTCGTTCTCCGCGATCCAGCCGCGCACCTGCTCGTCGTCGCCCTTGATCACCGTATCAAAGCGGAAGGGAACGGGGGTGTCGAACGCCTCGCCGGCGGCGTCGACCACGCGCTGGTGGCCCAGCAGCCAGCGTCGAACTTCCGTTAGATCGTCCGAATCGAACATCGCGTCGACGGGCTGGACGACCGCCCCGATCCCGTTTCGGGTAATGACCCGAACCTCACCGTCCTCGATCCCCTCGACCGTGAGTTCGGGCTCCCCGTCGACCCGCACCGCACAGTAGAGGTATCGCCCGTCGTCGAACTCCGTGGCGCGCTCTCCCCGATCACTCATCTTCCAGTTCCTCGTAGTGATCGTCGTAGACCTGCTCGATTCCGTCGCTGAGCAGGTCGTTGAGCTCGGTTCGGAGCTCGCCGACGTCGTTTTCGATCCCCTCGCGTTCCTTGATCGCGTCGATCTCGTTTTCGATCGCCTGCAGCTGGGTACCCAGCCGTTCGATTTCCTCGGGACTGAGTACGCCCGACTCCATGCGACGGATCGCCTCCTTTTCCATCGCCTCGACGAGCAGTTCGACGACGGTCATCACGAGCGCGAGTAGTCCCGAGGCCGCGTCCGCCTCGCTGTCCTCGTCGGCCTCGCCGCCGAGATCGATCTGTCTCATGACTCCTCCCCGTCACTCGTCACCTCCTCCTCGTTCCCGTTTCCGTCCCCGTTGCTTCCTTCGTCTTCGGATTCGTCCTGCGCCCCGTCGTCGGTGTCGATCGGGACTTCCGGGTCGGGCCGTTCGCTTGGGGGATCGCTCGAGGCGTTCTCGTCGTCCTCGGCGTTCGAACCGCCCTCGCTCGCGCTGATCCCGAGGTTGACCTCGTCCTCCTCGTTCTCGACTTCGAGGGGCTCGCGCCCGGAGGCCTGCTCGACCCGGCGCATGTCAGTGCCACTGGGGAAGGCGAGGCCGTACTCCGCGGCGGTTTCGAAGGAGGCGATGGCCGCCCGGATCTCGACGCCCAGAAGCTCGGTCTCGCCGACCGTTACCGCGATGTCGGCGTTGATTACGATTCCCTTGTCCAGTACCAGTTCGAGGACGTCGGCCAGGTCGCTTTGTTTGCGGGTTGGTTTTGCACTACTCATGGTTTCACTCCGTGTTCGCGTTGTCGAACCGCCGGCCGTAGATCCGGCGGGGGTTTTTCGCCCGCGAGTACTTCACCTGCGAGGGCACCGTCGAGTGGCGCGTCGACGCCGAGTTCGCGAGCGGCCCGTCGGGCATCGTCGAGACCGCCGTCGGGTTCAGCGAGTCGTTGCCGCCGAGCTTCTCCTGGTTGAACTCGTAGAGCAACCGGAGCTTGTCGTGGGTCTCGAGCAGCGCCGTCCGGAACCCGTCGACCGCCGTCGAAATGACGTTCTCGATCGCTTCCTGTCGGTCGTCGGGGTCGAACTGCATGTGAGCGCCGCCGGTACCCATACCGCCGGTGTCGAGGAGCCCGTCGTCCTCGTCTTCGGCGGTGGCGGCAGCGTTGTCGGCGTCGTCGCCGGTGACGTCGTCGATCTCATCTCGGAGATCCGCTTGCTGTTCGCGCAACTCCCCGATATCCGCGGCCTCCCAGAGCTCGCGAAACCGGATCGCGTCCTTGAGGTCGGTGAGATCGATCGCGTCGTGTGCATCGCCATCGGCGATCGCCTCGGGGATCTCCTCGACGTCGACCGCGTCGGGCAGCTCGTCGAACTCGATCACGTCGGGAACCTCCTCCAAGTCGAGCGTATCGAGGACGTCCTCGGTCTCGTCGAGGACGCCCCAGATCTCCTCGGCGGTCTCGATGACCTCCTCGTCGTCGCTGTCCTCGACGATCTGGGTCTTGAGCCGTTCGATCCCGTCGGCGAGCTCCGGCAGCAGCTCATCGAGTCGTTCGAGGATCGTCTCGCCGACGTCCTCACCTTCGGGTTCGCCCTCCGATTGGGTCTCGCTCATGATCGGTCCCCGTCCGAGGCGGTTCGCAGGCGGACCTCCAGAACGCCGTTTCGGAACGACGAATCGGCGACGTCGATGTCGGCGCTCCCGAGACCGATCCGCTCGACGACCTCGCCCTCGATCCCGATCACCAGCTCGTTTCGCTCCCGGTCGATACCGGCGGTGACGCCTTCGGCGGTCGCACGCGGGAGGTCCGCGAGCACCACTACGCTGTTCTCGGATTCGCGTACGTCGACGTGGTACTCCTGGCTGGAGCCGGACGTGAACTCGCCCGAGGACTCTCCCGTGTCGTCCTCGATTCCGAGGCGCTCCGCGAGGCTGTCGGGATCCGGCCCCGTGCTTACGCTGAAGTTGTAGTCGGATCGAGTGCGTTTGCCCGAGACGCTTCCGCTTCCGGTTTTTCGCCCCGTGTCGCTTCGTTCTGCGTCCTGGAGCGTCTCGACGACGTGTCTGAGGACGTCGAACAGCGATGAAGTCTCGCGGTGGTTGTCGTCTGGTGTCATTGTTGGATCTGGATGTTCTTGTTATCGAGCTGTTCGTGTGCCAGCTCGGCGGTCTCAAGCTCCGCTTCGAGTTCGGCTTTTCGCTCCGCGTACTCCGCTTCGTCCCGATCGCCGAGTTCGTACAGCAACTGGTTTTCCTTCAACTCGTTCTGTATCGCCTCGATGTCGTACATCTCCGTGACCGCGAGCGTGTGGATCGCATCGAGGATCGAGATGAACGGCTGGAACAGGATGTCGTCGACGATGAACATGGATTACCGTTGGGCGCTGATCTCGATGTCGACGAAGTTGTAGGGCGCCCACGGGCCGGTGTACTGGACCAACAGCTCCTCGTGGGTGTCCTCGAACTCGCTGACGGCCTCGTTGAACGCCTCACGATCGGCGCGTTCGACGAGATAGGATCGGTTGATCACGAGTCGATCGCTGAACAGTTCGTTCTCCACCATGTTAACGCTTATCGGGTCGAAGCGTCCCTCGACGTCCGCGACGACCCCCTCGCGGTCGAACGACGCGTCGTCCTCGGTCAGCACCTTGAGCCCGAGTTCGACCATCCCGTCGATCTCCCGGAGCGTGCGCGTAAAGACCGGTCGGGCGTTGCGAAGCAGGTTCTTCAGCGTGCGTTTGTCTTTAAATCCCATCCCGAAGCTCATCGGGACGATCGTTCGGCCGCCGTCGTATTCGAGGACCGTCTGAAGCACCTCGTCGTGGTTTTTGACGTTCTCGTCGCTGCGTTCGGGCTCGACCGTGTCGATGTCCGAGACGACCGCCGAGAGCGACTGGTAGTCGACCGTGTAGGCGTGATCCGCCCCGTTGACGCCCTCGATCTCGAGGTCGAGGTCCTCGTTTTCGATCACGCCGTAGACGTAGAGTGAATCATCGTCGGTCATTGTTCAGTATCGAACCTACTCGCTCGCAGTCGCATATGTGTCACGGTCGGTCAATAGTGACGCGGTTGCGTGGGAAGGGGAAACCATAAGACCATTGGCGATAGCGTTGTATGAGAGGGGAAGACCAGACCATGAGTCAAGCAAGACCAAGCACGTCCAGTCTCGCGGAGGTACTCGATCGTATTCTCGACAAGGGCGCGGTTATCGACATCTGGGTTCGCGTTTCGCTCGTCGGAATCGAGATCCTTACCGTCGAGGCCCGTGTCGTGATCGCGTCGGTCGACACCTTCCTGCACTACGCAAGGGAGATATCGAAGATCGAACAAGCGGAGGAGGAAGGTGACTTAGACGACCTCGAAGACATCGAGATCGAGGCGTCAGCCGAATCCGCATAAGCGGACTTCCAATGTCCGCCGCGGAGTCAGACGACGGACAGTGCACAGCGCTTACCACGGACGGGAAGCGCTGTACCCGGCCGGCACAGGACGACGGGTTCTGTTACCAGCACGGCCCCGACGACGAGACGATCGACAACCAACAATCGGAGAGCTCAGATATGGCAGAACAAGAATCCGTCTCGGGAACCGAAATCGGGACGGTACGCGAAAAGATCAGGCAGGTCGCAGAGGACCTCATCGGTCGCCCGCTCGTCAGCGTCGTCTCCGTCGACCGCGACCGAAACCGGGGCGACGACGAAGGTGAGGACGGTTGGGTCGCCGCAGTCGAGATCCTCGAACGAAAGAGCGTCCCCGACACACAAGACATCCTCGGTCGCTACGAGATCTCGCTCGGTTCCGACCACGAGATCACCGGCTACCGTCGGACTCACCGGTATCGCCGTGACGACATGGATCAGGACATCTGATCGGTCGCACGGCAGCGGGAGTTATACACGTCGGCGTTCTATCACCGAGCGATGAGCGACGACGAGATCACCCTGCCGTGGATCGACGAGCCGATGGATTCGGAGGAGGCGATCGAAGCGCTCGGACAGGCCTCCATCGACGACGGCGACCATTTGGAGGAACTGGAAACGCGAATCGAGCGCCTCGAACGTCGGGCCAGCGCCCTCGAGGACGGTTCGTCGGTCGAGTGTCCCGAATGCGATGATGGGGGGAACGTGTACAAGGCCGGCGTCGGTGCGGCCAAACTCGCAAACGATGGCGGGCTCACCGACGGGAGCGCCGATGCACTCAATCGGGAATCGCACGTCTGTCTCGCCTGTCACGAGTCATTTACGCCCACCTTTGAGTGAAGACCTAGTCCAATCCTCCATGAACCTACTTATGTGTGTAGGTTAATTCGAGAAAACGATGGGTGATGACTCTATAATCGATGACGACGGAGCCGACGCGCGCGTGATACTCCCCGACGGTGGTGATGCCGAGGACGAGGAGGGAGGAGACGAAGCGACCGATACGGGAGACACCGAGGACTCTACTGGGGACACGAACGGCGAGAACGAATCGGACGGTGAGGAGGGGGCCGAGGATGGGGAGAACGACGGCAACGAAAACGAGGCAGACGGCGATGAAGAGGGGACCGCGGACGCCGAAGACGAGGACGGATCGGAGGAGGAAGACGAAGCGAGCGGAGACGAACAGGCGACACGTGAACTGACGGTGACCGTCGAGAACACCGACGGTGACCCCGTTTCGGGCGCTCCCCTCACGGTCGAGAGCAAGGATATGGGCGTTATCGAGGGACTGCTCGATGACCCCCAAACGACCGAAACCGACGAGAGTGGCGAGGCCACCTTCGAGGTGGGGGACGCGGAATACAGCGTCGAGACGGAAGTCGACGGAGAAGAGGCCGAAGAGCGGATCGAGATCGACGGCGACGACGAGACCGTGACGCTCTCTCTCGATACCGAGACGGCAGAAGCGGACGAAGCGTCGGAGGAGGAAGCGGAGTCGGAAGCCGACGGCGAGGAAGAGGAAGGAAAAGAGGACGAAGACGCGGAAGGGGGCGAAGAGGACGAAGAAGATGAAGACGCCGACGAGAGCAACGAGCTGACGGTCACTGTCGAGACCAACGAGGGCGAGTACCTCCAAGGAGCCACCGTCACCGTCGAGAACAAGGACGACGCCTTCGGCGGGGGCGACCAGCAGGACACCGGCTCCGATGGCGAGGCCACCTTCCTCATCGAAGGCGGCGAGTACGCCGTCTCCGTCGACGCCGACGAGGGGGGCGCCGAGGACCGGATCGCCGTCGACGGCGACGAGGCGGTCACACTCACCGTCGTCCCGGACGAGGAGTTCTATGAGCTGACGGTCGTCGTACAGGACGAGGAGGGCGAGCCCGTCCCCGCGGCGTCGATCACGGTCGAGAGCGAGGACATGGGCGTCATCGAGGGCTTTCGCGGGCAGCCCTCCGAGGCCGAAACCGACGATGGTGGCCAGAGCTCCTTCGACCTGACCGAGGGGCAGTATACGGTCACCGTCGAGAAGGACAACGAAACGAACGATCAGGCGGTCGAGATCGACGGCGGCGACGAGGAGGCGACGCTCACCCTCACCGTCGAAGAGGACGAAGAGGACGAAGAAGAGGAGGGGCGGGTCGGGCCGAAGGAAGCGGAAGGTGAGGTCGATGAGGACGAATCCGCGAGTCACGGGACCGACCGCGGATCGACGGTGCTGTATCTCGACCTCGAAGGGCTGTTTCTCGATCTCCTCGGACTCGAAGTCGACCTCCACGAGGTCGTACTGGACATCCGGGCGATCACCGGACCGGGGAACCTCCTCGGCAACCTGCTGTCGGCGGTCGCGGGACTGTTGGATTCCCTGTCGGGGGTACTCAACCGGCTGCTCAACTCCGTGTTGAACCTGTTGAGCTACATCACCTCGCCGCTCAAGTGGCTCTGGAACCAGATCAAAAAGCCGCTCAAGTGGGCACGCCAGCTGCTGACACGGGTCGCGAACGCGCTTTCGGCCCCGATCGACTGGCTGAAAAGCGTTGGAAGTCGGATCCGGGACGTCGTGACCAACCCCCTCAACGCGCTGGGACAGATCTGGGACGTCTTGACGTCGCCGATCAGCTCCCTGAAGAGCGCGCTCGGTCGACTCCGCGAGGCGCTGCCCGGCCTGCCGTCCCTGCCGTCGCCGCGCGAGTGGCTGGCGGGGCTCGGAGACCGGATCGGGGAGGCGTTCGGCGCGGTCGGCGACTGGCTGGGTACCGTCGCCAACCGCCTCGGCAACTCGCTTGGAAACGTGGCCGGCTGGCTGCGCGATCTCGGTAGTGGGCTCTTGGGCGCGATCACCTCTCCGTTCGGCGCGCTCAGTGGCGCGCTGGATCGGATTCGAGACGTCCTCTCGGCGCCGATCGAGTGGCTTCGCGGGCTGTTCGGGGACAGCGAAGAGGGCGAAGACGGTGAAGAGAACGAAGGCGACGGAGACGACGATGGTGGACTCCTGAGCGCTGTCGCAAGCGGCATCTCGGAGCGACTACGCGCCGTTCGGGACGCGATCGCGACCCGGCTGCGAACCGTTGCGAATCGGATCTCGGACTGGCTGCGCACCGTCGCAAACTGGCTCACCGATCCGATCCAGACGCTGCTCTCGTCGCTTCCGATCGAGACGATTCTGAACGAGCTGCTCAAGCAACTGGTCGGGAAATCCGAGAGCGACGAGTCGGACGAACAGGAGGGGGAAGCGGCCGACTGAGTTTCCTCCCGAGTTCTCTCGTCGAGATCGGTGCACGGTGCAAGGGTATAGACTACAAACGCAGGGAATGACGGAACACACGCGAGAAACACAATGAGTGATAACGGCAACGACAACGGCAGCGACGATGGAAGCGACAGCAACGACTCCTCGATGCTCGAACACGTCGAATCGATGCTCAACGACATCGATTTCGAGAAGATCTTCGAAGGAACGAAACTGGAGGACGCGTTCGACCCCGAGGAAGAGAACACCGGGGTGGCGATCGGGCGTGCTCTCGGCGAGATCGCCGGCCAGAAACTCGGTGAGATCATCGGTCGGGAAGTCGCGGAGATGATCGCCGAGGAGCTAGCCAAAAGCGAAGACGGCGAGGAGGACGAAAGCGGCGATGAGGACGAGGAGGACGACGAGGAAAGCGAGGACAGCGAGGAGGACGAAGACGGCGATGAGAACGAGGACGACGAGGAAAACGACGAGACAGAAGGAGACGACGAGAACGGGGACGATGAGAACGGGGACGATGAGTGAGCACACGCGCGGTCGGGGCCCACAGCGATCCCGATCACTGGGGCGGATCGCACAGAACGGCGCGAACCGTGGACGAGCACTGAACGGAGGTTCTGACAGCCATGAGTGAGACTGACAACGACGACGACACTTCGGTACTGGAAAGCGTCGATACGGAGGAACTGCTCGAAGGGACGAAACTGGAGGGCGCCGCCTCCGACGACGACAAGAACCTCGGCGAGGCGATCGGTCGCGCGATCGGTGCGATCATCGGCCGGCAGATCGGTGAACTAGCCGCGCAGATGGTCGTAGACCGACTCAGCGGACGGGACGAGGAAGACACTTCCGAGCTGACGGTCACCGTCGAAACCGCCGAGGGTGACCCGGTTCAGGGATCGACCGTCTCCGTCGACGGCGAGGGTGGTCTCCTCGGCGGATTGCTCGGTGGCGGTGAGAGCGACGAAACCGACGACGACGGCGAAGTCACCCTTCAGCTCGAGGACGGCGAGTACACTGTTTCCGTTGACGCCGACGAGGGGAGCGCTACTGACGACGTGAATATCGAGGGCGACGACGAGGAACTCTCGTTGACCGTCGAAGCGGACGAGGACGGGGAGGACGGCGAAGGAGAGGACGAGGAAGGTGGGGACGACGAGGACGAAAGCAACGAGAACGAAGAAGGTGAAGACGACGAGGGCGAAGACAGTACGGACGAGGATGAGGACGACGAGGACCAAAACAGTGAGGACGAGGATGAGGACGACGAGGACGAATGAGGTCATAAACGGATGATCACGAGGAGATCACAGGGGACGGTGGATCGACGAGGTGACGATCGTGAGTGACGAGTCGATCCTCGAAGTCGTCGACGCCGGGACGCTGCTCGAAGCCGTCGATCTCGGCGACATTCTCGAGGAGGTCGATTTGGACGAACTGGCACAACGGGAGGACGTCACCGCGGCGCTCACGGGGGTCGCCACGGTTCTCGGTCGCGAGTTCGGTCGTGCGCTCGGTCGAGAGCTCGGCGAGGTCATCGCACGAGCGATCTCCGAGCGCCACTCGGTCGACGAACTGATCGAGGGAGTCAAACGAGCGGTCAAAGACGCGTTCAGAGGGCTGTTCGTTGATCCCGAGGCGCGGGCGACGCTCAAGAACGACCTCACAGCCATCGGCAAGGAGCGCCTCTCCGGCGAGCTCATCGCCGACGCCGTAAGCGGTTCACTCGGCGAAGGCGATGAGGAGGAGGCAGCCGACAGCGACGAGGACGAGGACGAAGACGGCGAGGAAGGCGAAACGGCGGGTGACGACGAGACCGACGACCCACAAGAGACCGAGGAAGAACCAGCAGACGAAGAAGACACCGACGCCGCTGAATCGGACGACGAAGAAAGCGAAGAAAGCGAAGAAAGCGAAGGGGACGACGAAGAGCCCGGCAGTCGCGAGGAGCTCGACGACCTCTCCTATCGCGAGCTCCAGTCGCTGGCTAAAGACCACGACATCAAGGCGAACCTCGGTCGCGAGGAGATGACCGACAAGCTCGTCGAGGCACTGGACCTCGACGAATAGCGTCGTTCGCCGTGTTTTCGGTGCGCCGTACTACCGTCAGTCCGTCGTGTACCACTCCGCGATCGAGGTCAGGCGCGAACTGACCTCCGCCTGGGCCGGGATCCGGTACGTCGCGTTCGACCGGTCCTCGCCGACGTAGACTGAGAGACCCTCAGCGACGCTTCTGAACGCCGACTCGTCGGTGGTGTCGTCGCCGACGTACACCGGAAGCCAGTTCGGGTAATCCTCGGCCAGCAGCGAGATCACCATCCCCTTGTTCCAGCGTACCTCCGGGCGGATCTCGACGATCTCCTTGCCGTCGGTTCGGCGGAGTCGCCCGTCGCCGGCTCCGGAGACGACCGACCGGACGATATCGCGAACGTCGCGTATCGCGTCGTCAGGGGCGTTGCGGTAGTGGACGGTTGCTGTGACGGTCTTGTTCTCGATATGCGTTCCCTCGATTCCCGACAAGCGCGACTCGAGGATCGTACAGATCCGCTCGATCCGCTCGCGGTGTTTCGCGGCGATCGGGTGGACGACCGACCGCTCCCCGCGACGGAGTTCGAGACCGTGATTGCCGGCGTACGTGAGACCCTCGAGGCCGACGCGCTCGCTGACGTCCGCCAGCGCCCGCCCGCTGATGACGGCGACCCGCGTGTTCTCCGCCTCCCGGATCCTCCGCAGTAGTGTTTTGTTCTCCGGCGTGATCTCCGCGTCGTCGGGCTCCGGTTCGATGGGCGCGAGCGTCCCGTCGAAGTCCGTACAGAAAAGTAACCCCTCCGCGGACTCGACGCGGCGTCGGATCTCCTCGCGCGCGACGCCGAAGGGTCGGGTCGAATCGGGGACTTGTTCAGGCATAGTCGGTCGAGCGATCGCGCTCGGTTTCGCAGGCAAGTAGCGTCTCGAGAACGTCGTCCATCCAGTCGAACAGGTCGTACGCGCGCACCTCCTGACGGAGGGCGCTCATCCGCGAGCGACGCTCGGGTTCGGGCAGCGAGATGGCGCGCTCGATCGCCTCGGCGAACGCTTGCGTGTCGTAGGGGTTGATCGTCACCGCGTCCTCGCCGAGTTCCTCGTATGCGCCCGCGAACTCCGAGAGCAACAGGACGCCGTCGTCATCGAGCTGGGAGGCGACGTACTCCTTTGCGACGAGGTTCATCCCGTCGCGAAGCGCGCTGACGAGCGCGAGGTCGCTGTAGCGATACAGCGCGTAGAGTTCCTCCTCCGGGAGCATCCTGTCGATACGGACGACCGGTTGCCACTCGTCGGTCCCGAAGCGGTCGTTGACCCGGTCGACTGCGGCGTCGACGCGCTGTTGGAGGTACTCGTAGCTCTCGATCTCGCTACGGCTCGCCGACCCGTTCTGGATGTACGTGAACTCGCCGCGCCGGTCGGGATGCTCCTCGAAGAAGCGCTCGATCGCGTCGAGGCGCTCGGGGATCCCCTTGGTGTAATCAAGCCGGTCAACCCCGACGGCCACCGTCTTGTCCGCGATCCCGTATCGCTCGGCGACTGCCGGCCAGACGTCCTCGGTGTCCGCGAGCCGCTCGGTTCGGTCCGTATCGATCCCCAGCGGGAACGCGCGCACCGTCGTCTCGAGCCCCTCGTATGCGACCGTCGCCGTCTCCCTATCGACGGTTGCGTCGGGGAGCAGCGCCGTGACGCAATCGAGGAAGTTCTCGACGTACTCCTCCGTGTGAAAGACGAGCAGGTCGTTTGCGAGCAGCCCGTCCACGAGCGAGTCGGCCTGCGGACAGACCCGAAGCGTCTCGAAGGCGGGCCAGGGGATGTGCCAGAACTGACCCACCAGCGCGTTCGGTACCTCCTGACGGACGAAGCGGGGCGCGAGCGCGAAGTGGTAGTCCTGAAACCAGATCAGACTCTCCTCGTTCGCCTGCTCGGCCGTCGTCTCCGCGAAGCGGCGGTTGACTGCGCGATAGCGCTCGAAGTCCCGGCCGTCACAGCGGGCGGGGAAGATCATCCCATGACAGAGTGGCCAGAGCGCCCGGTTGCTGTAGCCGTAGTAGTACCCTTCGAGGTCCGCCTCGCTCAGTTCGACCCGCGAGAGGGTGTAGGAGGGGTCGTCAGGGGGTACCTCGACGCGCCCGTCGTCAGCGGCCTCGAAGTCGGCGTCGCCGTCGCCCCACGCGATCCAGGTTCCCTCGGCGTGGCGCATCACCGGGTCGAGCCCGGCGGTCAACCCGCCGGCGGGTCGCGAGACGGTTATCTCACCGTCCTCGTAGTTGTGGGCGTAGGGCTGGCGGTTCGAGACGACGAGGAGGTCGCGCTCCGCGAGCGCCGAGGAGACGGGCCCGCTCAGCTCCCGGTCGCTCATGGACTGGGCAGGCGTGCGTCGAGACTGTTCGACCGGCTTCGTCCCCAATCGTCGCGGTGGTCGGATGTGAGATCGGCACCGAGCTGATCGAGAATGGCGCCGACGGAGACGCCCTCCTCGGACTCGCTGATCTCACTGATCCGTCGCATGTATCTGAGTAGGGTCTCCATTGCCGTATTTACTGTCGTTACACACCCCATCGGTATACCGCTTTCTGCCTCGCCCGCCCGCTGTTCGCACCGCATTCGCCAGACCGGCCCGGTAGACAGTCTGTGTATCGCCTCACCCTCCTCGACCAACTCGGCGACGAGGGTCAGCCGGGAGTCCTCCCGCGCGAACGCGATCCTGTCCTCGTCGGCGGACTCCCGGATCCACCCACACGGCAGATACGTGTCATCTATTGGGGGTTCCATGCCTGTTCTATAGTCGTCTACAATCGTTTCGCCACTCCCCCTTCTGCCTGCCATTCCGTGGCCTTTTTATACTCTCGTTCGAAATCCCTCAATTTCCCTACCGTTCGATATCGAGCGTTTCGCGCGCGGACGCACCCACTGACTACTCAATAGGGTGCGCTCGCAAGGGTCCTCTATTAGGTTCGGATCGTCCAATTTGAGGCTAGATTCATGGGGAACGAGACGATGGCACACCCGAACATCGCGGTCATTGTAATGGATACTGCGCGGGCGACGGAGACCGTTCCGGCGGATCCGGAACTGACGCCGACGCTCGCTTCGCTTGCCGCGGACGGGATCGCCTACGCGAACGCCGTTACGAGCGCGCCGTGGACGCTTCCGTCCCACGCGTCGCTCTTTACGGGCACCTACGCCTCGCACCACGGCGCGCATGGCGGGCACACCTACCTCGATGAGGAGTTCGTCACGCTCGCGGAGGCGCTCGCGGGCGAGGGCTACGAGACGGTCGGCGTCTCGAACAACACGTGGATCACCGAGGAGTTCGGCTTCACGCGTGGGTTCGAGCGCTTCGAGAAGACCTGGCAGCTCGTCCAGTCCGAGACGGACCTCGGCGAGGTAACACGAGAGAAACACGCCCGCGGCAAGGTCGACGCGTTCGTCTCGCGGGCGCTCTCGGGTAACCCGCTGGTCAACGGGCTGAACGCGGTCTACGACCAGTTCTTCCGGACCAGCGACGACGACGGGGCCGCCCGCACGACCGCGTGGCTCGACGAGTGGCTCACCGAGCGCGAGTCGGATCGCCCCTTCTTCTGTTTCGCGAACTACATCGAACCCCACATCCAGTACCGCCCGCCCCGCGAGTACGCGGACCCGTTCCTGCCCGAGGGGGGCTACGAGGAGGCGATGGCGATCAGACAGGAGCCCCGCGCCTACGACGTCGCCGAGTACGACATCACCGACGAGGAGTTCGCGCTCCTCGAAGGGCTTTACCGGGGCGAACTCGCGTATCTCGACGCGAAGATCGGCGAGTTCTGCGACGCCCTGAAGGCCGCCGGCGAATGGGAGGACACCGTCCTGATCGTCTGTGGCGATCACGGCGAGAACGTCGGCGACCACGGCTTTCTGGGCCACCAGTACAACGTCTACGACACCCTGCTTCACGTCCCGCTCGTGATCCACGGCGGGGCGTTCGAACCAACGACTGGGAAGGACGAACTGGTCCAACTCTTGGACCTGTTCCCGACGCTGCTCGATCTGGCGGACGCCGACGCGTCCAAGGCACGCCAGCAGGCACAGGGGCAGTCACTGCTCGGCGACGAGGAGCCGCGCGAATCGGTGGTCGCCGAGTACGTCTCACCCCAGCCCTCGATGGAACAGTTGGAGGAGCGGTTCGGGTCGGTTCCCGAGTCGCTCTACGAGTACGACCGCTCGCTGCGGGCGATCCGCACGGAGGAGTACAAGTACATCCGGGGGTCGGACGGGAGCGAGGAGCTCTACGATATCGAACAGGACTCCGAGGAGCGCTTCGACCTCGCGCCGACCGAACCCGACATCGTCGCGAGAATGGCAGAGCAGCTCGACGACTGGGTCAATTCCTTCGAACACGCGGACAGCGGTGAGGACGTCGAGATGACCGACGCCACTAAGGGTCGGCTCCGCGATTTGGGCTATCTATGAGCCGCCCGAACGTCCTGTTTTTCCTCACCGACCAGGAGCGATACGACCTGACTGCCCCCGACTCGCCGGTCGAGACGCCGAACATCGACCGACTTCACGAGGAAGGGATGGCCTTCGAGCGGGCTTACACACCGATCAGCATCTGTTCGGCCGCCCGCGCGTCGCTGTTGACGGGGCTGTACCCACACAACCACGGCATGCTGAACAACTGCCACGAGGCCGACGCGATCCAGCCCAACCTCCCGCCCGACCTGCCGACGTTCGGTGAACTCCTCGCGGAGGCGGGCTACACGAACCGCTACGTCGGGAAATGGCACGTCGGGCGCGATCAGGGTCCCGAGGAGTTCGGCTTCGAGTACCGCGGCGGGGCCGACCGCCACCACGATACCGCCATCGCCGGCGATTTCACGGACTACCGCGAGGAACTCGGCGTCGACGTGAGCGAGGAGGACCTCGACGACCGGATCTACACCGGCGGGGAACACCCGACGCTCGTCGCGGCGACGGACCCGGTCCCCGTCGAGGCCACGCGCGCGTACTACATCGCCCAACAGGCGATCGAGCGCCTGCACGACGGCCTCGAGGACCCCTTCTTCCTCCGGGTGGACCTCTACGGCCCGCACCATCCCTACGTCGTGCCCGAGCCGTACGCCTCGATGTACGACCCTGCGGAGATCGAGCGCCCCGCGAGCTACGCCGAGACGTTCGACGGCAAGCCGGCCGCCCACGAGCAGTACCTCCACTATCGGGGTGCCGACGCGCTCGACTGGGAGACCTGGTCGGAAGCGATCGCCAAGTATTGGGGGTTCATGACGCTGCTCGACGACCAGATCGGGCGCGTCCTCGACGCGGCCGAGGGGGTCGAGGACCTCTGTACGATCCACGCCTCGGACCACGGTGATTTCACCGGGAACCACCGGCAGTTCAACAAGGGTCCGCTGATGTACGAGGAGACCTACCACATCCCCCTGCAGGTACGCTGGCCCGGCGAGGTCGAGGCCGAATCGACCTGCGAGGCGTTCGTCTCGCTTCACGACCTGATGCCGACGTTCCTCGATCTGGCGGACGTGGAGATCCCCGACGTCGACGGCCGATCGATTCGCCCGCTACTCGCGGGCGAGCGCCCCGACGACTGGCGCGAGGCCCACTTCGCACAGTATCACGGCGACGAGTTCGGCCTCTACTCCCAGCGAATGCTGCGGAGCGACCGGTACAAATACGTCCACAACGGCCCCGATCGAAACGAGCTCTACGACATCGAGGCCGACCCACACGAGCTACAGAACTTGGTCGACCACCCCGAATACGGGGGAATCCGCATGGACCTCGAGTCCCGGCTGCTCGAACGAATGCGCGAAACGGACGACCCGCTCGCGCGCTGGACGGGGTCCGTGCTCGGTTAACGGTGGGCTTTTGACCCCGCTCGGAAAAGCGCCCCACATGACGATGCGAACCATTCCGGGACCCGTTCTTGGAGTCGTCGGCGGTGGCCAACTGGGGCGGATGCTCGCCGAGGCGGCGGCACCGCTCGGGATCGAGGTGATCGTCCTCGACCCGACGCACGACTGCCCGGCCGCGCCCGTCGCGCGCGATCAGGTCGTCGGCGGGTTCGACGATCCCGATGCCGTGCGGGAGCTCGCCGAGCGCGCGGACGTGCTGACCTTCGAGATCGAACTCGCGGATCCCGACCTGCTCGAAACAGTCTCCGAGGAAGCCGACATCGAGGTCCAGCCCTCGCCGGATACCCTGCGGACCATTCAGGACAAACTCGTCCAGAAGCGCGCGCTCCGGGAGGCCAGCGTGCCCGTACCGGAGTTCCGGGCGGTCGACTCTCCCGACGAACTCCGGGCGGCCCTCGACGACTTGGGGACGCCCGCGATGGTAAAGGCCCGCGAAGGGGGGTATGACGGCCGGGGCAACCTCCCGATTGAGGACCCTGCCGACGCCGGGAGCGTGTTGGCGGAGCTGGGCGGGGCGGCGATGGTCGAGGAGATGGTCGACTTCGAGCGCGAGCTGTCGGTGATCGGCGTCAAAGGAGACGACGAAATCGCGACATACGTCGCCGGGGAGAACGTCCACGAAAGGGAGATCCTCCGAGAGACGGTCGTCCCGTCGCGCGCAAGCGGGGCGGTCCGCGAGCGCGCACAGGACGTCGCCGACGAGGTCCTCGACTTGATGGACGGACGGGGCGTCTACGGGATCGAGTTGTTCGAGGACGACGGGGAGGTCCTCGTCAACGAGATCGCGCCCCGGCCGCACAACTCGGGTCACTGGACGATCGAGGGCGCGCGCAGTTCGCAGTTCGAACAGCACGCCCGTGCGGTCTGTGGCCTCCCACTGGGATCGACCGAGCTACGCGAACCAGTCGTGACGAAGAACGTCCTTGGCGACGATCGAGAGCCACGGGAGGTGACTCTTTCGGGGGTGGATCGGCTGCTCGCCGAACCCACGGCCCACCTTCACTGGTACGGAAAGGACGAGGTCCGCCCGCTGCGGAAGATGGGGCATTTCACCGTTCTCGGGGATGATCGCTCGGCCGAGGAGCTTCTGGAGTCGGCACGTACATACCGTCGGCACGTGGAGTTCGAACCATGACTGTGGAGGGAGTCCAAGAGTTGATCGAGAGCTTCGATGCCGAGGCCGAGCGCGACCGGCCAGGCGAGGAGGCCCCCGATGTGGGGATCGTCATGGGTAGCGACTCGGACCTCGATACCATGTATGGGGCTTACGAGGCGCTCACGGAACTGGGCTTCGAGGAGATCACGGACTACGACGACCCGCCGGAGGCCCGATTCACCTTCGAGACGTACGTCGTCTCGGCCCACCGAACCCCGGAGCTGATGAACGCCTACGCGAGGACGGCCGGCGACCGGGGATTGGACGTGATCATCGCGGGCGCGGGCGGGAAATCCGCAGACCTGCCGAACATGACCGCCTCGCTGGCCTATCCTGTTCCCACCATCGGCGTACCGGTTCAGGAGAAATCCGTCGACTCGGTGATCGGGATGCCGACGGGCGCGCCGCTGGTCGCGGTCGATGCCGGGAAATCGTTCAACGCGGCGCTGTCGGCGGTTCAGATCCTCGCGCGCGAGCACTCGGAACTCCGGGATCGGCTCGTCGAGTACCACGAGGGATTGCAGGGGGAAGTGGCGGCGGTCTCCCGGGAGCTCCACGAGTCGGGAACCCCCGAATTCCGCGAGCAAGCAAGACAATGACCCTTGCGGCTGACGGGGACGAAATAACGAGAATCAACCCTTATGTAGGTGGGTTCCCAACCTTCGGACGTTACGGAGAACACGGTCTATGAGTACATGGATAGCAGTCGGGGCATTGGCGCTCGTGGGGGTGTTGATCCCGCTCGGTATGATGGCGGTATCAGCGCTGTTGCGGCCGACGGTCCCCGAACAAGGAAAAAGTAGCATCTACGAGAGCGGCGAGGTCCCGACGGGAACGACGCGCATTCGCTTCAACATACAGTACTACATGGTCGCGCTGTTGTTTCTCGTCTTCGACATCGAGACGGTCTTCATCTTCCCCTGGACCCTCATTTACACGGATGCCGTGGCCCAGGTCGGATTGCTCCACGCGCTGGGGCCGATGTTGGTCTTCATCGCCGTCCTCGTTGCCGCGCTGATCTGGGCGTGGCGTACTGGTGCAGTACAGTGGATCAAGAGTCCGGAGGCGGCCAAACGGAGCCGATTACAATGAGCAATACACCACGGGAGGCGATATCCGAGAGCACCGACCCCATGTCGAAGACCCGCGAGGCCCGGATGGGCGAGGTGGACAGCCGCTTCAACTCGCGGCTTCGCGAGGCGTTCGGCTCCTCGCCGTTCATCCTCACGAAGTTCGATAAGTTCCTAAACTGGGCACGGGGCTC
This sequence comes from Halalkalicoccus subterraneus, assembly GCF_003697815.1. Classification (NCBI taxonomy): domain Archaea; kingdom Methanobacteriati; phylum Methanobacteriota; class Halobacteria; order Halobacteriales; family Halalkalicoccaceae; genus Halalkalicoccus; species Halalkalicoccus subterraneus. The sequence continues at coordinate 26,244 of NZ_RDQG01000065.1, forward strand.
ATCGATGTTCATGCTGCAGTTCGGGATCGCCTGCTGCAGTCTGGAGATGATGCACACCTACGCCGTGAAACACGACCTCGACCGGTTCGGTTCGGGCGTACCACGAGCCTCGCCCCGACAGGCCGATACGATCATCATCCCCGGGACGATCGTCTCGAAGTTCGCCCCGCGGATGAAGCGCGTCTACGACCAGATGGCAGAACCCAAGTTCGTCGTCAACATGGGCTCGTGCGCCATCTCCGGCGGGCCGTTTCAGGAGGGATACAACGTCGTCAAGGGTGCCGAGGAGGTCATCCCGGTCGACATTCACGTTCCGGGCTGTCCGCCCCGCCCCGAGGCGCTCCTATACGGCGTCGTCAAGCTCCAAGAGCGCATCGCCGAAGGGGAGTCCTCGCCGGTAACGGTCAAACCCTACGAGCTGGAGCAGTTCGGCGACTTAGAGCAGGACGAGCTCGTCGATAAGCTCACGAGCCAGATAGACACGGACGATCTGGTCATGCGGTACAACTGGGCTGATTCACCATGAGTTTAGAACGACCCGAACGACAACAGTACACTACCGAGGCGGGAGTCGACTACGATGCGATCGAGCGGTTGCTCGGCGAACACGTTCTCGGACGCGAGACCCACACGGACACCGAGGCGTTCGTCATCCGTCCTGACGAGGTTCAGGACGTGTTGTTCGCGCTGCGCGACGAGGCCGGATTCGACCATCTCTCCCTGCTGGTCCCACAGGAGTACGAGGACCGCTACGAGTCGATCTACTACCTCACGAAGTACGAGGATCGAACGCAGGAGGTCGGCGTCGTCGTGCCGACGGCGAAGGACAACCCCGTCAGCCAGACCGCCGAACCGGTCTACCGGACCGCAGACTGGCACGAGCGCGAGGCCTATGACCTGGTCGGCATCGAGTACGAGGGACATCCTGACCCGCGGCGGATCCTGCTTCCCGAGACTTGGCAGGGCCATCCCCTCGCGTTGGATTACGATCAGGACCGCCCGCAGATCGTCACGCTTGCGGAACACCAGAACCCGATTGCGGACGACACCTACGACGAGGACACGGACACGATGTTCCTCAACATCGGTCCCCACCACCCGGCGACCCACGGTGTGCTCCACCTCAAGACCGTGCTCGACGGCGAACAGGTCGTCGACG